>JBBJOD010000427.1:0-4826 GCA_037721715.1 Chitinophagaceae bacterium
GGCGGGAGGTGCAGACCTGATTATCGATCGGACCAACCCCAATGTGCTCTATGCCTCTATCTGGGAGGTCTATCGTACTCCCTGGAAGATGTGGGGCGGGGGAGGCAGCTCAGGATTGTTTAAATCTACTGACGGAGGCGATAATTGGATAGAACTAACAAAAAAACCAGGAATGCCAGCCGGCCCTGTAGGGAAAATCGGTGTAACCGTTTCTCCTGTAGACAATAACAGGGTATGGGCAATTGTTGAATCAGACTCAGGTGGCGTTTATCGCTCTGATGACGCTGGTATGACCTGGAAGCTCACCAATAACGAACGCAAACTTCGCCAGCGCGCATTTTATTACTCACGAATTTACGCCGACCCAAAAGATAAAGACGTTGTATACGGACTCAATGTAGGCTTTTTCAAATCTACTGACGGCGGGGTTAAATTTGATAAAACGATCCGTGTTCCCCATGGTGATAACCATGACCTCTGGATTGATCCAACAGACCCGACCAGGATGGGTACTTCGAATGATGGAGGCGGATCAGTTTCTGAAAATGGCGGCAAAAGCTGGACGGACGAAAATTTTCCGACAGCACAGCTTTATCACATTACCGTGACCAACGATTTTCCTTACCATGTTGCAGGCGCCCAGCAGGATAATTCCACCATTGCTGTTGCCAGCGAAGGTTGGGATTTTATGCAGGCCAGGCAGAACACTACTAAAAGAGACCAGTGGGCCTATGCAGTTGGTGGCGGCGAAAGCGGTTACATCACGCAGGATCCAAAAAACCCTGATATATTTTATGCCGGCAGCCAGGGGGCACTCATTACACGCGTGGACCGTAAAACCGGCCAGACACGCGACATACAACCCTATCCCCGGTTTTTCTCCGGTGAGCCGGCCAGCGCGCTCCCCGAACGTTGGCAATGGACCTTCCCCATCGTATTCTCACCGGTTGATCCCTCAAGGTTATATATATGTTCGCAACATGTATGGCTTACCACCAACGAAGGACAATCCTGGAAGAGGATCAGCCCGGACCTGACATTAGCTGATACAGCTACCATGGGTAAAAGTGGAGGTGTTGTCACCAATGACATGAATGGTCCTGAAATTTACGCTACGGTTTTTACACTCGCTCCTTCCTTTCATGACGTCAATACCATCTGGGCCGGATCAGATGATGGCGTGGTGCATATCACCAGGAATGGCGGTACCTCCTGGGAAAAGATCACTCCTCCGGACATGCCGAAATATACCCGTGTAAGCATCATCGAAGCATCGCGACACAAACCTGGAACAGCCTTCGTTGCCGGCAAACGTTACCAGTTAGATGACCGCACTCCCTACATCTGGAAAACAGAGGATTATGGTAAAACCTGGACCAAGATCATTACAGGAATTAAAGGCGATGACTATATTCATGTGGTAAGGGAAGATGTAAAACGTGCCGGGTTACTTTTTGCCGGGGCAGAACATGGCTTATATGTTTCATTCAATAATGGGCAGAACTGGGAGTCATTGCAGTTGAACCTGCCCAACACGCAAGTGTCTGACCTGGCAGTCACCGCTAATGACCTGGTAGTAGGTACCCATGGCCGTTCTATTTACATCCTGGACGAAATAGGACCATTGCGTGAATATCAACCTGACCTGATAAAAGGGAAAGTCTTCCTTTTCAAACCTTCGAATGCAGTAAGAAGGGTGCAGAATGCCATGATTCAATATTACCTCGCTACGGCGGCTGATTCATTAAAGATCGATATTTTAGATGCCGATGGTAAGCTGGTAAAAAGTTTTAATGGAACAAAAGCAAAGACGGATTCAACAGCAAAAGCTTCGGAAGTTATGGCAGGTAACCAGCGCATCGATTCAGTAAACAATAGCGGAGTGATAGCCGTTGGAAAAATGAGGGCCGATACTGCTGCTGAAGAGGCTGAAGAAAGCTTTTCCGGTCAGGCAGCACCGAAACCTCCCACGGTAAATGCAGGATTGAACCAGTTTGAATGGGACCTTCGTTACCCCGGCGCCACCGAATTTCCGGGGATGATCATGTGGGGCGCGCGTCCGCAGATGGGCCCGTTGGCCATACCTGGAAAATACCAGGTGAAGCTGACCGTTTCCGGCGAATCGTTTACTTACCCGTTCGAGGTTACCCTCGATCCAAGGCTCAAAGATGTTAGCCTTGAAGATGTAAAGGAACAGTTTAAACTTGCCATGGAATTAAGGGATAAAACTAGCCGGGCCAACGAATCCGTGATTCGAATCAGGAATATTAAGTCAGCTATCTCAAAGAAAAAAGAGAAGTCTGCTGCGGACAAAAAACTGGTTGATCAGCTCAGCACTATTGAAGAGGCATTGTACCAGGTACGCAATCAAAGTGGCCAGGATCCATTGAATTTCCCTATCAAATTGAACAACAGGCTGGCGGCTTTATGGAGAAGCGTTGAAACAGGCGATTCCAAACCGTCCGACGGGTCGTACCAGATAGCTAAAGACCTGTCCATTGAACTGGATAAACAGATACTTGAACTGAATAAGCTGACCAATACAAAAAAAGCTTTTTAATTACAGTCTTTAAAACCGATCCAAACCACAATAGCATATTAAATTGCATGGCTGATTCAAACGCCTATTATTTGCTATCATCTAAAAATATTTAATGGACAAACACATAATCAAAAAGTTTTGCCTGGCGGCGATAGCAGGTTCCTATATCTTACTATACACTTTAAAACTGGAAGCCCAGCAAGTTTCCTCGGCTAATGCTTCCAACCCGGCAGCAGGAGATAAATCCGGTTCATCAGCGGCGGCATCATCGCCTAAAATTGAGCCACTCGCAGATGTTTTTAGCGGGTTGAAATACAGGAACATTGGCCCCAATCGCGGGGGAAGGTCTACCGCTGCTGCCGGAAGCACCAGCCGTAAAAATGAATATTACTTTGGAGCCACCGGTGGTGGTTTATGGAAAACTATTGATGGCGGGCTTACTTGGGCGCCGGTAACAGACGGGCAGCTAGGCAGTTCTTCTGTTGGAGCTGTGGCCGTTTCAGCATCAAACCCTGACATTGTTTACATTGGTATGGGGGAAACTGAGTTCCGCGGTAATATCATGCAGGGCGATGGTGTTTATAAAAGCACGGACGCCGGGAAAACCTGGAAGAACATGGGGTTGAAGACCACCCAGGCCATTGCAAGGGTGCGGGTTCATCCAACCAACCCTGATATCGTGTACGTTGCGGCGCTGGGGCATCCCTACAACCGAAATGTTGACAGGGGTGTTTTCAAAACAATCGATGGAGGGAAATCCTGGAAGAAAGTATTGTACAAGAGTGATAAGTCAGGGGCAGAAGACCTGATCATCGACCCATCCGATCCTACAATATTATATGCTGCTTTGTGGCAGGTATTTAGAACACCCTGGAAGATGTGGGGCGGCGGGGAAGACTGCGGTTTGTATAAATCTGTAGACGGCGGTGACACCTGGACCGACCTGACTACCAAGCAGGGTATGCCTAAAGGCCCTCTGGGAAAGATAGGTGTTACTGTTTCGCCAGCAGACCCAAAGCGGGTTTGGGCCATCATAGAAGCTGACTCCGGCGGTGTGTACCGTTCTGATGATGCGGGTAACACCTGGAAGTACATCAACAAGGACCGAAAACTGCGCCAGCGTGCTTTTTATTATTCCCGGCTGTATGCAGATCCGAAGGATAAAAATATAGTGTACGGTTTGAATGTTGGCTTTAACAAGTCAACAGACGGTGGTGTAAAATTCGACAAAACAATACGTGTTCCCCATGGCGACAACCACGATCTCTGGATAGATCCTACTGACTCCCTCAGAATGGTTACTGCAAATGATGGTGGCGGTGCAGTATCGGTAAACGGTGGAAAGACCTGGACAGATGAAAATTTTCCCACAGCCCAGTTGTACCATATTATCGTAACAAAAGATTTCCCTTACCATGTGGCCGGTGCCCAACAGGATAATTCTACCATAGCTGTTCCCAGCGAAGGCTGGAACTTCATGCAGGCAAGGCAAAACACATTGAAAAGAGACCAGTGGAGTTATGCAGTAGGCGGAGGCGAAAGTGGATACATTGCCCAGGATCCTAAGAACCCGGATGTTTTCTATGCCGGCAGTTATTCAGCTGTTCTTACCCGTATCAATCGCAAAACCGGCGAGATGAAAGAAGTGGAACCTTACCCAAGGTACTTTATGGGGGAAGCGCCTAAAGACATTCCTGAGCGCTGGCAATGGACTTTCCCGATCGTGTTTTCCCCGGTAGATGCAAACAGGCTGTACGCCTGCTCTCAACACGTGTGGGTAACTACCGATGATGGGCATTCCTGGAAGAAGATAAGTCCTGACCTGACGCTTGCTGATACTTCCACAATGGGAATAAGCGGCGGCGTAATTACCAATGATATGACGGGGGTAGAAGTCTACGCTACGGTGTTTGCCCTGGCTCCATCATTTCATGATGTAAATACCATCTGGGCGGGTTCGGATGATGGCTTAATGCACATTACAAGAAATGGAGGAACTTCCTGGCAGAACATCACACCGCCAGACATGGCCAGGCACACGCGTGTAAGTATTATCGACGAGTCGCGTCATAAGCCTGGAACAGCGTACGTTGCGGCCAAAAGGTACCAGATGGGTGATCGTGCACCCTACATCTGGAAAACAAAGGATTATGGCAAAACCTGGGTAAAAATCATTAACGGGCTCCCGGCTGATGAGTTCGTTCATGCAGTAAGAGAAGACATTGTACGTCCCGGGTTGCTTTTTGCAGGTACCGAGCACGGTGTATGGATGTCGCTTGATGAT
>JBBJOD010000428.1:0-4823 GCA_037721715.1 Chitinophagaceae bacterium
AATTGAACGTCAAGTGCATTCACGGGTCAGTTATACCCACCTGCGTAAAATAATCCGCGAGCAAAAATGGGTAAAGGATGCCTCATCGACGTCTTTGTCAGCGTTCGAAAAAAGGTAGGGAGGTGTTTTAATAACGATGTAATTTATCAATTACAAACTAAGTAACTGATTCATGGATTGACACCTGGTATTTGTCAATCCATTCTTGTTAGATTTTTGCCACTTCCACATTTTTAGTGACTCTTCAACGTTTTTAGGGGATTTCTGCCGCCTCGGCATGCAGTTATTGTTGAACCGGAGTATATTTCAGGTTGCCCTACAGCAACCAGGAAATCAAATAGCCGAATGGACCGTTTACAATCATCTTAAACCATTGAAAAATTTGACCATTTGTCCTAAAGCCGTTTGTAGCAAGGAGTGCTGGTCGTCACGTACCATCATTCGCTTTCATTTCTATTAGAACTACGTGGTTCTGCTGGAGCCTTTGCCTTACAACCTGGGTACCCTTGGTTTAACCGGTGTATCGAAAGAATTCATTCCATTCACTTTCAGCTTACGCCTGTACACTTTATCATTACAGGAAACGTACATAGTGTCGAAGTCTTTTCCTCCAAAGCAAAGATTGGAGGCCTGGCCTGAAGGAACCGGCAATATTGCGTTAACCCGACCGGTTTGATCCAGTACCTGGATGCCCAGCCGGGAAGCTACATACACTCGTCCTTCGCGATCGCATTTTATTCCGTCAGACCAGGCATTCTCCGCCTCGTCTGGCACATGAAGCCAGCCATACTTCTGTTTGTAAGCCAGTGTGCCATCTGCCTGTACCTGGTAGATCCATACCCAATGTGATGCAGATTCAGTTACATACAGTTGAGTGCCATCGGGTGAGAGTGCAAGGCCGTTGTCGTATTTTAAACCTTCGTCCACCACTATCTTTTTCCCATCGGGTTTGATGAGAAATATTTTTCCCGGCTTGTCTGACCCATTGGGCGAGGTAACATACACATTTCCATTATTGCTTACAATAAGGTCGTTGCCCGTTATGCCTTCGGCGATAATTTTCTCTTTCCCGTCTATGTCGTAAGAAAATATCGTACTAATCCTGCCAGCCGTAACATAACGGCGTCCATCAACCGAAAACGCTGTACCGCTTGCATTCTTTGATGCCGCAGGCAGGCTGGTTAGTTTTCCGTTCAGATCAACTTTATAAGTTTTGGCATTTGGAATATCCTGGAAATAAACTTCGCCAGAAGAGTTAGACGCTGTTCCTTCCGTAAAACCATAACCTTCCCCCACCAGTTCCCAACCTTCACCGGGTACCAGGATCTCACTGAGGACCTGGTTTTTCGAGGAAGCTTTTGTAACAGGCTTTGGGTAATCTTTCCATAGCCATCGCATCGCCTCCGGAAATACAGCGGTGGGATGTTTGCCATTATGCCCGCCTTCGCCCCAGTGATGTTGAACATCGTAACCTGCAAAAGTCAGGGCCCGCTCCATGGTTTCATTGGCTTTCCACCAGTCACCAGCGTAGATATTCAGGTCGTTGGTTCCGTCTTGCAAGAAAATCCGGATGGGCCTGGGCTCGTATTTACGGACCAGTGTGGCATAACGATCGCCTCCACGAAGACCCACATAAGTGCCTATGGCGCTGTAAACTTTAGAGAAAGCGTCTGGCCGCTGCCATGCAGCCGTAAACGCACAAATGGCGCCGCTGCTGGTTCCGCCGATCGCCCGGTCGTTTGCCAGGCTTGAGAGCCGGATGGCCCGGCCGTTACGGGTCTTTTGCTTCTCTACATCAGGCAGGATCTCTTCCAGTATGAAACGGGCGTAGGCATCGCCCAACCCATCGTATTCAAAACTGCGGTTGTAACGGTCCACTGCACTGGCTGTATCGCTTGCCCGCACCCTTCCGGGCATCACGAAAACACCAATGGTTACAGGCATCTCTTTTTGATGGATAAGGTTGTCAAAAACAGTAGTCGCCTTCATATGTACGCCGTCCTGCCCGATGTATACACAGGCAGGCTTCTCAGGCCGGTATTGCGCCGGAACATAGATCCAGTATTCACGCCAGGTTCCCGGAAATATTTTTGATTTACTGAATTCAAGTTTAATGAGCTCTCCTTTGGGCACACCGGCTTGCTCTACGGCAGCCGGGTCGTCCGGGTAATTCTCTACAGGGGCCTGCGCAAAGCCGGATATTCCATAGATGCAGACGAGCGCTAGCAAGACGAACAGTCTCATATTTAATTGGTTTAATTGACCCGTTTAGAAGATCAAGACAGTAAATGAATATACGATTTAGATTGTTATTGAAGTACGATGCATTCTGGGGTATCGTTATTTAACTGCAGCCCCTGGTGTAAGTGATATGAATATTTTGCTTATGCACAGTGGCTTCTTTATGGATCGAAAGGTTTCAGTAGGTTGATGCTTTTTGACAATTGGAGGTAAACCAGCGAAGAATGTATTTCTACTGTTAAATGGCGGATTTCGTTTATAAAATTTAATTTTAATGTATATCATATAAATTTTCCAGGTGATAAGAAACAGGGCAAAAACGATTGTGGGGTTAGCGATTTGCTTACTGGTTTTTATCCTCTCCAATTGTGTAAAGGACGCGAGTAAGAACAGCGACCCCCGTGGCCCGGGTTATATTGGTTCTGCAAAATGTGCCAGTTGCCACAAAAATGTTTTTGAATCTTATGCAACCACGGCTCACTACTTAAGTAGCAGGCAACCCTCACATAACGCAATCAAAGGAAGCTTTTTTCCAGGTGCCAACACCTATTTTTACCGGCCTGCATTGAAAGTGGTCATGGAAAGCCGGGACAGCGGCTTTTACCAGGTAGCGTATATTGACGGCATGGAAAAACAGGGCAGGCGTTTTGATATGGTATTTGGTTCGGGAACAAAAGGTCAGAGCTATGCATATTGGCTAAATGAGTATGTCTTCCAACTACCTGTATCTTATTTTACTCCTGGAAAAACCTGGGCGAATAGCCCTAATTTTCCGCCTCATCATGTAAAGTTCGACAGGAATATTCCAATTGGTTGTTTCGAATGTCACAGTTCTTACATAAAAAAGACTTTTGTAGAGGTAGCAGAAGACCGGTTGATTGATCACTTGGATAAGTCAAGGATCGTTTATGGAATCGATTGCGAACGCTGTCATGGCCCTGCTGCAGATCACACCTACTTTCATGAGAAAAATCCCCTTGATAAAAAGGCACGGTATATTACTTTATATGCTTCTCTAACCAGGGATCAGCAGCAGGATATGTGCGCCATCTGTCATTCCGGTCCAACTCGAAACGTTCAGTCAACTTTCAATTTTGTGCCGGGTAATAAGCTATCCGACTTTGTTCTTCCCGATAGTACCCTTATTGACACCACTGGTATTGATGTGCACGGCAAACAGGTTCAATTGCTGGCTAAAAGCGCCTGTTTCAAAAAGAGCAATTTAATGAATTGCTCTACCTGTCATAATCCACATGTAACTGAACGAGAAGAACCGGCTCTTTTCTCCCAGCGTTGCATGAATTGTCATCAGCCTACCAGTCAGAAATTCTGTAAAATGGCTCCGGCGCTTGGTGACAACATTGTAAAGAATTGCATTGATTGCCATATGCCGGTTAAACCTTCTAAACTGATTACCCTTGCATCGGAGGGACAGAAAGCGCCTATACCGGCTCTTGTAAGAACACATTTCATTTCGGTATACCCGGAAGAAAGCAAGCAATTCATTACAGGAAAGAAATGATGGCAACCCTTCCAGCGGAATGGGTAAACTGCAGAAATGCAAAAAATAGTAATCACGAAGCACAAAGTACTGGCGCAGGTGTTTCTCCGGGAATTTTTGAGATAGGAACACATGAAGCAATGTCCGTTAGACGACTGGTGCCTGCTTTTAAACCGCAAAGGGTGAACCTTTTCAATCAATTATTCAAAAAATTTAATTTTATCATTGTTCAATGCTACTGCTAGTACCCTCCGGCCTTTTGCCATCCTGATACTTTTTATATCCCTTACCTGGCCTTTTATATCAATACCTGACTTCAACATAGTCATGGCAGTAAATACTCTATTCCCCTTACCCTCTAGCAACGTTCCATAACCGGCATCATAACTGCCTTCATAAGGAGGTACATTTTTCAGGTTGCCACCAGCTAGAATATCGCTTAGGCCATTCTGGTTCAGGTCGCCAGTGAACCAGCAGTAAACCGGTGCCCACTGAATTTCACCTGGCAGATCGATAGGCTGATATTTGCCATTACGATTTACAAACACCATAGAAGATAAAGTGGCCGCCGCCAATTTTTTTGATTTTCTCAATTGACCTTCAAATATCTCTTCAACTGTTTGCCCGGCAAACATTTTGTAGTCAGGATATCTTTTCCTGATCACTCCCGGTACTACTTTTTGCAATTCATCTTTTCCAAGAAACGGGTAATACAGACCGTTTTTTTCCGATGAAAGTATTTGTTCCGGGTAGGTGTTGTTGTCAAAATCTCCCAGGTACATAACCAGGGGAAATTTTTTTGAAGCAGGTAATTTAGAGTTTTCGCCCAGGTTTCCTACTAAAATATCATCCAGGCCATCATTGTTTATATCGGCCATCTTTAATGATATCCATAAACCGGTGAATTCGCTGAGGCCCAGTTCTTCCGTTACATTTGTTAATTGCCCTTTTTTGTTTAGAAGCACCGTAACCGGCATCCATTCCCCTGCTATTACCAGGTCTAACCATCCATCTTTATTCACATCAGACCAAACCGCATCTGTTACCATTCCGATATTTTCCAGGTCAGCACATAGGTTCC
>JBBJOD010000429.1:0-4806 GCA_037721715.1 Chitinophagaceae bacterium
TCATGAAAAAATTATTTTAATGGGTGCCGTGATTTATAAACAATTACTGACAGGGCTGCTGCTGGTAAGCCAGTTTTACATATTTCCGCTGCAACCGGTTATGGTCAGGGATCATAAAAAGGTTCATCCATTTTTTGTCAGCGTTACTGAATTTAATCATAACCAAAAGGATAACAATCTTGAAATAAGTTGCAAGTTGTTCGCCGACGACTTTGAAAATACCTTAAAAAAACAATACAAAACAAATATTGATCTTACCCATCCTCAAGATGTAAAGCAGGTTGAAAAAATAATATTAGAATACGTCCAAAAACATCTCCGGGTTAAATTAAACAGCAGGCAGGTCATTCTTCATCTTATCGGGTTCGAAAAGGAAAATGAGGCTATTTGGTGCTATCTGCAGGTAAATAACGTTCCGGCAGTAAGAAAACTCGAGATAACAAACAACCTGTTGTATGAAAAGTACGATACCCAGATAAGCATCATGCATGCAAGCGTTGGCGGCAATCGTAAAAGCACCCGGCTGGTTTACCCGGATTCACTGGCTGAATTTGAATGGTAAAAAGAAGAAATAAAAATAGAACATATTAACGTTACTAATCCATTTCATTTTTTATAGAATCAGATATGGCTACCATTACCTTGTCTATCCGCTGGGCATCCATATCAATCACTTCAAATTGAAAACCCCGCCATTCTAGTTTGTCACCTGTTTTTGGAATCTTTTCAAGGTGGTGGAGTATAAAGCCCGCCATCGTATCAAATTCCTGTTCTCCTTCATTCATCCATTCTGTTTTACCGAAACGGGTAAGAAAGTCATAGAAAGGTATCTGCGCATCTACCAGGTAAGAGCCGTCGTCGCGCTTAGATATTTCATAATCTTCCATATCTGTTTGGGGTATGTCACCGACAATGGCCTCCAGGATATCATTCAGCGTTATTATTCCGAGCAAGCTCCCATACTCATCTACAATAAAGCAGGAGTGTAGTTGCGATTCTTTGAATTTTTCGATGACCTGGTAGGCCGAATTATTCTCCGGCACAAACATCGGTGGTTTCATGATATCCTTAAAAAGAATCAGGTCGTCTGAGACATATAGGTCTTTGATCGATACCATCCCTTTTATGTTATCGATCTGCCCATCACAAATTGGGTAAACCGAGTGTGGTTCCTGTATAATTTTTTCTTTGATCGATTGTTCATTGTCGTTTACATCAAACCAGATAATGTCGCTTCGGTGTGTCATTAAAGACGTAATGTTACGGTCACCCAGGTGGAAAACCCTTTCAATTATCTCCTGTTCCGCCTCTTCTATTGTTCCCTGCTCGGTGCCTTCACTAATGATCGCCTTAATTTCCTCTTCAGTAACCGAGTTGTCCTTATTAGACCTGACGTTGAAAATCCTGAAAAAGAAATTGGTAATTTTCGTCAGCATCCAAACGATAGGGTGTGTAACCGTAGCGAAAAACCTCATTGGCCTTGCTACGGCTCTAGCGATGGTTTCTGCATATATAAGTCCAATTCGTTTAGGCAGCAACTCACCAAACAGGATTGTAAGAAAGGTGACAATAATAACTATTATCCCGGTTGCAATTGAAGGGGCGTATGGCCGAAAAACTTCAATCTTTTCAATGGAGGGTTGCAAGAGGAAATTAAACGTATCGGCTGAATAGTAACCTGTTAAAATCGCAATCAAGGTAATGCCGATTTGAGCGGCAGATAAAAATACTTCCGGATTTTCTGAAAGTTTTAGTGCCACTTTCGCGTTGTTATCTCCTTTATTGGCGAATGCTTCCAGCCGTGATTTCCGGGCAGAAACCAGGGCAATCTCAGACATGGTAAAAAGGCCGTTTACAATAATCAAAATAAAAAGAATAAGGATTGCCGTCATAGGTCCCTGACCTCCCAACTCGTTAATAAGTAAGTAAAAGACAATTGGAGTTTTTCTGGTATCATAAATGTATATAGCGGATAGTTGAAATTTAACATTGTTTAAGGGTTGGCTACCATCGTAACATATTTATTAAATAGCCGGCTGCCCAATATTCCTATCAAACATCCTACCAATGCGCCGCAAATGACATCTGAAGGAAAATGAACTCCCACATAAACCTGTGCATAGCCTATTATTGCAGCCCATACAAAAAATAGGCCTGCCCAATAAGGCGCGTAACCTCGCAGTGTGGAAAAAACAAAGAGCGCCATACCGAAGTGGTTAGCGGCATGCGATGAAACAAAGCTTGAATTCATGGGGCAGTACTTTACCAGGAAGTTAACCTGGCTGGCGATGTCGGGGTTGCGGCATGGCCGCAAACGCATAAACGTTTCTTTAATAAGATGGCTGCTGATGATATCGCATAAGGATACCGTACAAATGAATGCTATCGCCCAGTACACGCCATGTAATCCGAAATTGGTGAGTATAAAAACAAGTAGAAACAGGTAAAGGGGTATCCAGATCACCGATTCACGAAGAAATGGAAAAACAGCATCCAGGAAGTGATTTGTCCACGTTCCGTTCATTTTGAAGAACAGCCAGTAATCAAAATCAATAATTCGCTCCGATACGTTCATTAACTGCTACTTGGTGAAAAATTTATTTGTAAAAATAAGTAGATAACACCCAATGATGGGTTTTAATTATTAAGTCTTATTTTGGTGGGTATGTACCCAACCGCTCGCCTGGTTAAATGGATTTGGTTGCTTGCTTGCTTTTTCCTGGTCGTCATGACAATTTTAAGGCTGGTAAGCTGGTTCCATTTCAAGATTAGCCAAGTTTCTTTTATCAGCTCATTACCGTTATTCTGGTTAGGATTTCGTTATGATGCCAGAGTTGTTTCTATAGTAATGGTAGTAATGCTCCTGTTTGGCTGCATCCCCTTATTTCATCCTTTTCTATCATCAAAAGCCAGGCGGGTCTGGACCTTCTATCTTAGTTTATTTGCAGGGGCACTTATCACATTTTACATATTCGATTTTCTTCATTTCAGTTATTTATCCCAACGCCTGAACGCCAGTGCGTTAAGTTTTTTGCAGGACGCCCGTATTTCCTCGGGAATGGTAATGCAGACCTACCCGGTTTTCAGGATACTCATCGGAATGTTGGTTGGCCTCTACCTATTTTACCGGGCTATCTGCCTGCTTTACCATTGGGTAAACCAGCATGCTGATAAAGTTCGAAAACCTGAAATGATTGCCTGGTTTATTGGTTGTTTCTTTCTTTGCTCTTTGGGTATTTTTGGAAGGTTTGGCCAATATCCACTCAGGTGGAGTGATGCATTCAACACAGGGAGTGATTTTAGTGCAAACATTGCGCTCAATCCTTTCCAGTCCTTTTTTAGTTCAATGAGCTTCAGAACCTCAACTTATAACAGGGCAAAAGTTGAGGAATACTACGGTCTGATGTCATCCTACCTGGGTGTTGATCACCCTGGTGCCGGTCATCTTAATTTCAAAAGGAAGCTTACCAGGAGAAGTGACGGGATTTCAACCAGGCCCAATGTTATCATTGTTCTTTGTGAATCCTTCAGTGCTTATAAAAGCTCGATGTGGGGCAATCCCTTAAATACCACGCCTTTTTTCAAAGAACTGTGCAGCCAGGGTATTTTTTTCGATAACTGCTTCACTCCACATTTCGGCACAGCCCGAGGCGTATGGTCTACAATAACCGGCATTCCGGATGTCGAACTATCTCATTCAAAGTCTGCAAGCAGAAATCCTGCAATGGTTAACCAACACACCATTGTCAATGACTTTCAGGGATATGAAAAATTTTATTTTTTGGGTGGAAGCACAAGCTGGGCGAATATTCGTGGGCTATTGACGAATAATATAAAAGGCCTTCACCTTTACGAGGAAGGCAGTTACAAGGTACCGAAGATCAATGTATGGGGTATCAGTGATAAAAATCTGTTTCTCGAAGCCAACAAAGTACTCAGTCATCAAATAAACCCCTTCATTGCTATTATCCAAACGGCTGATAATCACCGCCCGTATAGTATTGCTGCTGAAGACCTTCCTAAATTTATTAAAGTAAATCTTCCGGTGGATACCGTAAAAAGATATGGATTTGAAACGAATGATGAATTGAATGCTTTTCGGTATACTGATTTTTGCTACCGTGAATTTATTGAAACTGCCAGGAAGTCGGCTTATTTTGAAAACACCATTTTCGTATTTGTGGGTGATCATGGCATAAACGGCAACGCCGGCGAAATGCTACCGCCCGCGTGGACGGTAAATGGTTTGACAGGCTTTCATGTACCACTTCTTTTTTATGGTCCCCGGTTTTTAAAGCCACAGGTAGTACATGAAGTGGCTTCGCAGGTCGACGTTTTGCCTACTGTGGCAGGATTGGCAAATATTGACTACACGAATTCCACCCTGGGTCGGGATTTATTAGACAAACGCAATAGAAAAGTAGCAAACATGGCGTTTATCATTGACCACAATAATAACAACAAGGGACTGGTGAAAGGTGACTATTATTATATACAAAGGCCTTCTGGCAGGGAGGGGGAACTTGTCTGGGCTAATTACAGGCAACCCGTAACTGCCGTAAATTATGATACATTAAAGACGCCATACGCTCAATACACATCCGCATTCTTTGAAACTGCCCGGTATATGCTTCTTAATAATAAAAAAGAAGAATGAAGTGAAGTAGTTGATCGCGTGATTTATTGGGCAAGGATACCAATCTCATAATGTCGCTTGGAATTACATTCTGCTGGACCGTCATCTACAGGAAGGCCGAATAATTCAACAACACGATCTACGAAACCTCTCTCACCGGGCAATCTTTT
>JBBJOD010000029.1:0-17241 GCA_037721715.1 Chitinophagaceae bacterium
CACTTCTTTTTAGAATGAATGGAGGGAGTTCTTTAATACGCTGATGTGCATTTATACCAGCCATGAGTCCCTGGCAAGCTGCTTCCTCATAACCTGTTGTACCATTTATCTGGCCTGCAAAAAACAGGTGGGTAATCATTTTGGTTTCTAATGTGGAAACTAGTTGGGTAGGTGGAAAAAAGTCATATTCGATTGCATAACCCGGGCGAAAAAAGCGACAATTCTCAAAGCCAGGTACCTGTGTAAGTGCCTTATACTGAACGTCTTCTGGTAGGGATGTTGAGAAGCCGTTTACGTAAATTTCTACTGTGTTCCAACCTTCCGGTTCTATAAATAGTTGATGCCGGTCTCTTTCTGCAAATCTATTTATTTTATCCTCAATACTTGGGCAATATCGCGGGCCTACACCTTCAATTCTCCCCTGGAACATGGGGCTTCTATCAAATCCTGTTTTAAGAATGTCATGAACTTTTGCATCGGTATAAGTGATCCAGCAACTTTTTTGTTGTTTTGGTTTAATCGTATCAAGATAAGAGAAACCTACTATTTCGTCATCTCCTTTCTGTTCTTCCATTTTACTGTAATCCAGGCTGCGCCCATCTATCCTGGGAGGTGTTCCTGTTTTTAACCTGTCACTCTTAAAACCTAATGAAACCAGCTGTTCGGTTATACCGGTCGATGCTTTTTCTGCAACTCGTCCCCCCCCTAATTTCTTCTCGCCGATGTGAATGACTCCATTTAGAAAGGTTCCACTTGTTAAGATGACAGCTTTTGCGCAAATTTCATGTCCCAGGCCGGTTATTACACCACCTGCCCTTCCGTTTTTTATAAGGATCGATTGAACGGTATCCTGGTAAAAGTGCACATTTTCAGTGTCTTCCAGCATTTCACGCCATTTAATTGAAAAGGCTACGCGGTCATTTTGTGATCTTGGACTCCACATTGCCGGACCTTTTGAACGGTTCAACATTCGAAATTGTATCATGCTACTATCTGATACAATTCCTGAATATCCCCCTAGCGCATCTATTTCACGCACTATCTGCCCTTTCGCTATTCCCCCCATTGCCGGGTTGCAACTCATTTGAGCGATAGTTTGAAGATTCATTGTGACTAACAGCACCTTAGAACCCAAATTGGCGGCCGAAGCAGCTGCTTCGCATCCTGCATGTCCGGCTCCCACCACTATAACATCATATTCGGGAAACATAATTATTCAATCTTAAGGCTGCGAAGGTACTACGTAACTGTTACACTATTTGTTCCACGTGGAACAACGGACCGATGTATTGAATGTTCCACGTGGAACTAAGAACCCAAGTAGAGCTGGATGTATTCGTTTTCTTTAGTTCGAAAAGATGACTTTTCTTTTTCGGATTTATCCCGATACCCGCAAAGGTGCAGCGCACCATGGAAGATGACCCTTAATAATTCTTGCTGAAAGGTCTTTTTAAAAAGTCGAGCGTTATCTTTTACCCGCTCAATGCTAATATAAATTTCACCTGTAATCACCGATTCGGCATCTGACAAATCAAAAGTGATAATATCCGTTAGAGTATCATGGCCAAGGAACTTCTTATTTATTTTAAGGAGGTACTTGTCATTGCAAAAAATATAATCAAGTGTATGGAAAGATCGATGTTCATTCTTAAAAAGCAATACCAATGATGCTTTTACCTGGTTTCTCTTTACAAAAGCAAAGGGGCCAGATACATAATGGAATTTTACAATATTATCAGGCGGTGTCGAGATCATTTTCCAAAATTCGTAAAACTAATTGAGTGAACAGGTCTAGATTTGGTTTATAGGGTGATAATAACCTTTTATATAAGCAGGGGTTCCTATTGATAAAGTGAAATTCATGAAAAGACTGTCTGACGTTAAGATAGGTTCATCGGTAGTCATTGTATCGTTTGAAAACAATGATATTTTCCTCAAACTTATGGAGATGGGCTGTGTGCCAGGGGAGATAGTAAAGGTAGACCAGGTTGCACCATTAGGTGATCCCATTGCCATATCCGTTTCAGGATATAACTTAAGTCTCCGATTAGATGAGGCCAAATACATTTTTGTAGAAGACCTGGTTAAAACAGTACAATGAATATAGGTTTGTACTTTGGATCATTTAATCCTATTCACACCGGGCACTGCATTATCGCCAATCATGTCATTAATCATACTGTCCTGGAACAAGTATGGTTTGTGTTATCTCCTCAAAATCCATTTAAACAAAGCGCCTCCTTACTAAATGAGTATCATCGGTTGCACCTGGTGAAAGTAGCTATTGAAACAGAGAGCAACCTAAAAGCGAGTGACATAGAATTTAATATGCCCAGGCCTTCGTTTACGATCGATACACTTACTTACATAACTGAAAAGTACCCACAGCACCTATTTGCAGTAATCATGGGAAGTGACGGTTTTCAAAACATATCGAAATGGAAAAATTACAACATCATCCTTGCAAATTACCACCTCTACGTTTATACCAGGGCAGGTTTTGAGATAGAAGCGAACGACTCAAAAAGTTTGACGGTGCTGGATGCGCCGCTGTTACAAATTTCGTCTACACGTATACGTGAGTATATCAGGCAACATAAATCTATCCGGTATCTTGTACCGGACAAAGTGATGGAGGAAATCACCAACAACGGATACTTCAAATAAGGAGTGACCTTAAAGGTTAACATGATGATAACTCTTTGCGCGCTTTAAGTGACAAAGAAAGAACAACCAGATCATACGAATCGTCGATCATTGTTTTCAACAATGTAACAGAAATACTACCATCCATAGTGACGGTATTCCATAGTTTCTTGTTCATGTGATAGCCAGGCTGAACAGAGGGGTATTGCTCTCTCCATTCTAATGCCTTGTCTGGATCGCATTTAGCGTTAAACCGGGCAGGCATTTGATCTAATACGAGTAATAAAAATATTTTATCCATTACTTTGAATACAAGAGTAGTTTCACCAAAGGGAAAACCTTCTGTTACTCCCTTTTTTTTCAAACAATATTGCCGGATGTATTCTGCGTCCATATAATAATTTCTATCGTTCGGCTGTCGTAGATGAGAACGTTGACCACGAGATACTTCCCCGTCTGTTACTTCTTCATCACAACTGGAAGATGGTACCAGTAACAAAGTAATCGACGTTTATTATTTCGTACTCTTCATATAATCCAGCACAAGGTTACAGAAAGCATTCACACCCAATTTCATTCCGCTTTCATCGAGGAAAAAGTCAGGCGTATGATGTGGAAAGGCTTTTTTAGGATCCATGCCCTTAGGCATGCCCCCAAGGAAAAAAAACATAGAAGGCACTTTTTCGGCAAAAAACGAAAAATCTTCAGCACCTGTAACGGCATCTGATTCAATTACATTCATTTGCCCTGCTGTTTGCTGTAATGAAGGAAGCATTTTCTTCATCAGTGCCGGATCGTTGTAGGTAATCAGTGTTTTATTATCAATAGCCACTTCAGCAACAGCGCCCGCGCTTTCTGCAATTTTTGTGGCAGTGGTACGGATCTTTTCATGAATGATCTTCTGCATTTCTTTATCCAAGGTTCTTATAGTTCCGGTCATCTCAACCTCTTCCGGTATAATATTAGCTCTAAGACCGCCTTTTATAATACAGACTGAAATCACCGCCGCATTTTTAGTCAGCTCTGTCTGGCGGCTCACTATGGTTTGAAGTCCACTGATAATTTGTGCTGAAACCATGATAGGATCAATGCCCAGCCAGGGTTGCGATCCATGAGAACCTTTTCCTTTCACCTTGATGGTAAACCAATCAGATGCCGCCATCAATCCCGCGCTTCTGTATTTTAATTTACCTACTTCGGTGCTTGAGTTAATGTGGAGGCCAAACATAACATCTACTTTTGGATTTTCGAGCGCCCCTTCCTTGATCATTAATGGTGCCCCGCCTTCTTCGCCTTCGGGAGGGCCTTCCTCTGCTGGTTGAAAAACAAATTTCACTACACCTTTAAGTTTGTCTTTCATGCCAGACAAAATTTCTGCAACACTCATCAAAATAGCCGTATGTGTATCATGACCGCAGGCATGCATAACCCCAACGTCCTGTCCATTGTAGGTAGATCTTTGCCTGGAAGCAAATGGAAGTTTGGATCTTTCCTCAATCGGTAATCCATCAATGTCTGCACGCAGGCCAATACAAGGCCCGGGTTTGGAACCTCTTAAAATACCAATTACGCCTGTTTTTCCTACACCTTCTTTGACCTCTATACCAAGTGAACGGAGATGATCCGCTATTATTTTAGCCGTTCTCTTCTCCTGGTTGCCCAGTTCCGGGTGTTGGTGGATGTCTTGGCGCCATGCAATTGTTTTTGGTTCAATTTTATCAGCGGCTTTGCTGATCAGTGCGTTATCAGATTCTTTTTGAGCGGAAAGTGTAGCCACAACTGCGAATAGATAAAATAAAAGCGAAATTTGATTTTTCATGAGCTGAAAAAAATTGGTTGGGTTAGTTATATGGGAAAACTGGCCTGGCAGCAATCATTACCTGAATAGAAATGCCAGCGTCGCGTATCTGACAGGACGCTATATTTATTGATCCAGTCTCTAAATGTACACAAACTATGAAAACACAAAGTGATTTCTTACCGGCTAACGCAAAAGATTTACCAGTGGTTATACGAAGTGTTTTATTTGATCTTAGATATTTCAGCCTACATTCAACCTGTTAATTTTATCATAGAATACAATAAGGGCTGATGATACTTCACCGTCATATTCCATTTTTGAAATCCGTTTTCTTTCACAGCATAACAGCATTTGGAGGGCCCCAGGGACATTTTGGTATGATGCTTAAAACCTTTGTGCATCAACGAAAAGATGTAACTGAGGCAGAATTGATGGATTATAACGCATTTTGTAATCTTTTACCAGGGGCATCTTCTACCCAGATTCTTACGCTGGTAGCTTATAAAAGAGGAGGCGTATGGCTCGCTGTTTTCACGCTGCTCATTTGGATACTTCCGGCCTGCAGCTTAATGGGAGCTTTTTCCTTTTTGCTTGAATACATCGATGCCCACACCCTGGAGACGAACCTTTTTAAATTCATTCAACCGATGGCGGTAGGCTTCCTGGTTTACGCTGCCGTAAAGGCTTTCAAGCTGTCAATCAACAATACCATTACCCAGGTTATTATGCTTATAAGCGTTGTTGTCTCGTACTTGTTATTTAAGGCACCGTGGATTTTTCCTGTTTTAATATTACTGGGAGGTTTAGTAACGAACATTAGCAGTAAGCGAATTCCGCAGGTAGAAACCAAGCCGAGAAAGATCAAATGGGGTAATATCTGGCTCTTTGCAATTATCTTCATAATTGCCGGGGTTCTAAGTGAAACAGCCCGCAAACAGGATTGGCCTAACCGGAGGCCCATCAACCTGTTTGAGAATACTTATCGCTTTGGAAGCCTCGTTTTCGGTGGCGGCCAGGTTCTGATACCTTTCATGTATGAGCAATTTGTTGCGCGCCCACAATCAGAACGTGTTATGCGTAAGAATCCAAACGTTGTAAAAATAAACAAGGATGATTTTTATACAGGTGCAGGAATAGTGCGGGCTATTCCAGGACCCGTTTTTTCAATTGCCGCCTTTATGGGCGGAATGGCTATGAAAGATTGGGGCTCCTTCATGCAGTTTGTAGGATGTATAATCGGCGCTGTTGCCATTTTTTTACCAAGTGCTTTACTAGTACTGTTCTTTTTCCCGATATGGCACAACTTAAAAAAATATGCAACAGTATACAGGGCCCTGGAAGGAATCAATGCAGTGGTAGTAGGTTTCATGTTCGCAGCTACTTTTTATATGATGAAAGACATCTCTCTGATAGATATTAAAACGGTGAGTCTTTTAAATATCAGTGTTATCCTGGGTACCTGGGCCCTTATTTCCTTTACCAAAATTCCGTCTCCGGTGATTGTACTTATTTCCCTGCTGCTGGGATGGCTGTTATAAATTAAGCCACCAGTAGAAAAATTAATGAAGGAACAAAACATCTTGCTGCGTATGTTCGTTACAGTTATACATGGAAGAATTTTTGACTGGCGAATGACTTCGACAATTTTTATGTTGGTTTGCATCATTTCTGTAGTAAGTCAGCCATCACACAAATTGTTATGAGTTATGGTACATTTTATAAACTGCTTCTCTCTGGGCCATCCCCTGATTGCTGCAGATAAATAAAATCAAGTCTGCAATTTGTTCGGCGCTTACCCATTTTTCAAAATCTGCTTCCGGCATTGCCTGGCGGTTGGAATCAGTATCGATGATACCTGGAACAATCACAGCAGACACTACATTCTTGCCTTTCGCTTCCTCATTTAAAAGTTCGGAAAGTTTGAAGAGTAACGATTTACTTAGGGCGTATGCGATCGTGTTCTTTCCTTGTGAGGCAACAAGAGCAGGCCTGGCACCAACCAATATAATTCGGCCATTACCCGTTGTTAGCATGTGTCGAAAAACGGGCATTGCAATATAAAAAGCTGTTTCAAAGTTTAATGAATACATTCGTTTTAACTCATCGCCTCCTGTATTATTGATATCACCCATCGCATAGCCTCCGGCTAATAATAGGGCGGCATCAATGTTTGTAAAACGACTGATGAGATCGTCCACGAAAGCACTGCTGGCCGCTTCATTAGAAAGGTCTACGGAGTGCTGTTCAAAAAGCGCCGTTCCACGTACAAATTCGAAATTATTGTTTGAATGGGAAACAGCTATAACCCGGTAGCCTTCTGTAAGCATTTTATTAACGGTGGCCTTTCCCAGGTTGCCGCTTGCACCTGTGATAATGACTGTTTTAACCATAATATTGATTGTTTAGAAATTCATTTACTTATTAAGAAGGAGATCCCAGGAGCCTCCATATAATTGCAAGTACCAGAATTAATGGCAAGGTAAAAAGTACTACATTTAAAACAGGTAAGGTCATTTACACTTGTAAAAATAATTTGCCATTTTATGGACATTAAAGTGAAAAATCAATTGTTCCTTGTTTGTGGGGCATCCAGCGGTTTTGGCAGAGCCGTGGCGGAAGGATTGGCACTTGAAGGTGCTCATGTAATAGCAATAGCCAGGCGAGAAGAATTGCTCCAGGAACTTGTTGTTAAATATCCCGGGCAAATAGATGCCCTTTGTTGCGACGTTACTCAGCAAAAGGGAGTAGAGCAAATTGTAATGGCGGTAAATAACAGGCAACTGCATGGTATGCTGATAAATGCAGGTGGTCCACCGGCTATGAAAGTATTAGAGACAACCCTGGAAGATTGGGATAACGCGTACAAAACCGTTCTTCGATGGAAAATAGACCTACTACAAAAGCTTCTTCCTTCGATGATCAACCTAAAATATGGCCGCATTGTCTTCATTGAAAGCGCATCTGTAAAACAGCCCATGGAGAACCTCGTTTTAAGCAACTCTATGCGGCTGGCGGCCGTAGGCTTCGTAAAGTCAATGAGCCTGGAAATCGCTGCAAACGGCATTACATTAAATGTACTTGCACCGGGTTTTCACTCAACCGCAGCAATGGAAAGAATTTTTACCAAGAAAATTGACCAGATGGGCATTACCCGGGAAGAAGCACTCCATCAATTTGTTAGCCAGACAAGCGTAGGATTTATGGGCGATCCTGTTGATTTGGCATCGTTGGCAACTTGGTTATTATCTCCACAAAGCCGGTTTATTACGGGCCAGACCATTAGTGTAGACGGCGGTGCGGTAAAAGGAATAATGGGTTGAAACGATTACGCCGGTCTATAAAAAATGCAGGGAATCAAACTTTCTAAAGGTTAACCGCTGTCTAAATGAATCAGCATGCTCTAATGGATGCAATCAAAAAGCCTTTCTGTGGAAGGGCCCCTTATTAATTATTCTGCTTCTGCTACTACCTCTTTTACTTCCGGGATCATCCTTTTCATCATTCCTTCGATCCCGGCCTTCAACGTGATCATAGATGAAGGACAGCCTGAACACGAGCCTTGCAACATCAGGTTCACAATACCTTCGTTATAACTTTTAAATTGAATAGCTCCACCATCCATTTCCACAGCTGGCTTAACATAATTCTCTAATAACTCCTTGATACGTTTTACAACGTCATCATCATCCGCATCAATAACATTGCCATCAGTTTGGGCAACCGTTATTTCATCCTCATTAACTACTTCTTTTCCTTCTTCCAGGTATTCTTTTAAAAACACACGTATCGCTGGAATAACATCCTGCCATTCCGTGTCTATGGTTTTTGTTAGTGTAACGAAATTACTGGCTATGAATACACTTTTAATAAAGGGAAAACCAAATAATTCGTTGGCCAGCGGAGAGGCTTTTGCACTTTCAACATCAGGAAAATCAATGCTTTTACCTGGGTACAACAGCTTGTTAGCTACAAACTTCATCGTCTCCGGGTTAGGAGTCATTTCAGTATATATACTTATTACGGGATTACCGGTCTTTATCATAGCTCACTTTATTTATACAAAAATAACAATTTACAAACCATCTTGTTGATAAATGAGAAAAAAGGAGCCTAATCTAATGCTGGCAATCACTAGTATGGCAGTGATCTGCCTTGCGGCATAACCGGAAATTCAAATAATGGGCTCCAACAATTAAAATGACGGCTGGTACGAGGAACCAAAACTGCCAATAGTGCCAAGCCTGTTTGGCCAGTAGAAAAAAGATTCCTCCCACAAACAAAAGTATAGGAAAAATATTATGATGATGCTTTTTAAAACCATGATACAGCGAAAAGCAACCTACGAAACAGGCCAGGAATACCATAAAGTATTCTACAGGAAGGTTATCAATTATGTTTACACCAAATACAGGGAGGCTGGTAAGCAACAGCGGTAAAACGGCACAGTGGATTGCGCAAGCCAGCGAAGTTGTAATGCCAACAACATCCCAATTAAATTTGTTTGCCATCTTGAGAAGCAAAGATATATAAAACTTCAAGGTTTATGCAACGCAGTTGCATAATATTTTTACTTTTTGAGAAGTAGGGGCGGAAGGGCGCTTGTAGTAACTTTGCATTTTAATGAGCTTTATGAACAAACGATTTTTATTATATAGTGCATTTTTTATGGTATTGGTAGCAGTGTTTTTTTACGCACTGACTCGTTTCATTCCAGGTTTTGCGGATGTTAAACTTCCGGTTATCAGTTATGTGCAGCCGTTTTCATTTATCGACCAGGATGGACGAACGATTAGCGAAAGAGAAGTAAATGGAAAAGTGTATGTGGCAGAATATTTCTTTACTACCTGTAAGGGCATTTGTCCTAAAATGAATACTAACATGAAAAAGGTCTATCATGCTTTTAGCAACGAGAAGAACTTTTTGATCATGTCTCACACAGTAGACCCTCTGGTAGATTCAGTCGGCAGGTTGAAACAATATGCAGATTCGTTAAAAATCAGCTCATCGCAGTGGCACTTTCTTACCGGGAGAAAAGATAGCTTATATAGAGCAGCTAGGGTTAGCTACCTGCTGGATGATCCAAAGAACAGCAATGAAAAGATTGATGACCAATTTATACATACCCAGTATTTTGCACTGGTAGACAGAAGAGGAAGGGTTAGAAAGATATATGACGGTTTAAAAAATGATGAAATTGCAGAGTTGACAAAAGACATAAACGAACTTTTGAATGAAAAGGGCACTGATTCGGAACTGTGACGTTTCGTAACAATCCTTTAAAACAAGTGTTATTATTAAGCAATGGAAAAGCAAATTAGCCATATTTTAAAGAGAAATCAGTTAAGTGTTACTGGTAGCCGAAAAAGAATACTTGAACTATTTCTTGCAAATAACGGCGCACTGGCACATGGGGATATTGAAAAAAAGACCGGTGAAAAGTTTGATCGTGTTACCGTATACCGCACATTGCAGTCTTTTCTAGACAAAGGCATCATCCATAGTATACCCACAGCGGATAACGCTATTCGCTATGCTCTTTGTAAAGATGACTGCTCGCAAGGCCACCATCATGATAATCATATTCATTTTTTATGTATTGGCTGCGGAAATACCATCTGCCTTGATGATGTTAATTTACCGGCTGTAAAACTTCCTAAAGGTTTTCGCGGCGAACAGATGGAAGTGGTCGTGAGTGGAAAATGTAAAGATTGTGAATAGCCTTGTGCAGAATGTCCGTCTTAACAAAACGTTAATCATTGGTATTCCAACGTTTTTACAGTTGAATGCTACCTCGGAAAAAGGTTATCGGCTGCCTTTAAAATGAAAGCCCCGATGTAGACACACCGGGACTTTTGGTTAAGGCTCTGATTAGTAGCTATATTAAGAAGATGTTATATTCGTAATTTTCAAAGATACTACCTGGGGTTAACACTTACAACAATACTATTATCACCTGGCTTCAATCTAACGGTCAAGAAGCATTTCAAGCTCATCCTGAACGAAGTCCATCAGTTTTTTAATATGACCTGCAGAAAGGTCGAAATTCAGCCCGGCAGCGCCGTAAAGTTCAGGCAGTGTTTGTGTGCCTCCTAAACTAAGAGCCTTCATATAATTATCCAATGCACTTTCCCTGTTCTCCTTGAATTGTTTCCACATTCCAATGGCTCCTAGTTGAGCGATTCCATATTCTATATAATAGAAAGGAACTTCAAATAAGTGCAGCTGGCGTTGCCAGGAAGTTTTGCGGTATTCTTCCAATCCGCTCCAGTCTATTGCGCTAGATGCAAATTCATTAAGAATTTCCATCCACCTGCTGTTCCTTTCTTCCAGGTTATGATTCGGATGCTCATAAACCCAATGCTGAAACTTATCAACGGTTGCTATCCAGGGAAATATGGTGATCACCCTTTCAAGCTGGTGTTCCTTTGATCTTTTCAATTCCTCTTCACTATCAAAAAAAGCATTCCAGTGATCCATGCTGAACAATTCCATGGCCATGCTTGCCACTTCGGCAATTTCCATCGGATATTCTTTGAAAGCACTTAATTCGAGCGGGTGGGTTAAAAATGAGTGAACGGCATGGCCACCTTCATGTACCATGGTGGTAACATCATGCATTTGTCCGGCAGCATTCATGAAAATGAAAGGGGCTCCACTTTCCGCCAACGGACAATTATAGCCTCCAGGCGCTTTGCCTTTGCGGCTTTCAAGGTCCAGGTGTCCGAGGCTTTTCATCTTACGGAGGCAGTCGCCAAAGAAAGGCCTTAATTTATTGAAACAGGTGACCGACTTTTCTATAAGTTCCTCACTGTTAGTAAACGGGTGTAGTGGGTTCACTCCCGCAGGACCCGCTTCTGTATCCCATGGTCGCAAATTATCTAATCCAAGCTTTTTCTTTTTATGCTCATAGATCATGTTTACCAGTGGCAGGACATGCAACTTAACTGCTTCATGAAACTTAAAACAATCTTCTTTGGAGTAATCAAACCTGCCCATCTCCACAAACTTATAATCGCGGTAGTTTGCGAATCCGGCATTGAGTGCAACCTGGTGTCGCTTTTGAATAAGCTGCGAATACATGTCGTTCAGGGAATCTTTATCCTGCAGCCGCCTGACCTGGATTTTTCTATACACTTCCTCACGAAGGGCCCGGTCATGTTTCTCCAGGAATTTTGCCGCCTGTTGTAAGGTGTATTCCTGACCGTTTACCTCAATGGTCATCTTTCCTGAAATTACCCCATATTGTTGAGCAAGTACACTTAGGTCAGCCTGGATAGGAATATTACTTTCCCGGAAGAGTTCAATATTCTTTTTAACGGACCTCAGGTAAGTAAAATATTTTTTGTGATCCAGTTCAGCAGTAAACGGACATTCAATTAATTTCTTATTCAGTCTATCTGCATAAGGTTGGATGTGAGGTTGAATTTGAGTTACGAAAAAAGTGAAGGATTCTTCCAGGGGCTTATTCTCTGTATCGCATGTCATACGGATCTGGCGCCAGCAAGCATCTTCACTTATTATCGCTTCCAGTTCGCTGGCATTCTTCAGCCAGGCCTCGAGATCTGCCGGTGAACTGATTTCCTTGTCAACCAAATCTTTAAAAAAGGGTTCCAGCCCTGCCCAGTCTGTAATTTTAAAGTCGACAGGTATAAATTGTCTTTCTAGTTTTTTAATTTCTGCATTATGGATCATAAAAAGCAATAATTGATCATAAAAAGGGGAGCAGGAAAGTAATTGACCACAGGACGGCATTGATTACTTTGTCTCGGGCACATCAATGGATTGTTCCTGCGTCCCGTCGGCTTTTACTTCCGCTTCTCCTTCCAGGTCTGTATCTCCATCAGCAGATAATTTGAATTCAACTTTATTCCGCAGCACCTCAAACCACTTTACCATCTTTTTCATATCACTGGCATAGACTCTTTCAAAGTCAAGCTCTGGGTATACCGTTTGAAAGTATGCCTTAACAGCCTGGGTGTTTTTTGTATCAGGCACCGCTTCTGTACTTGTCTCCATTGCCTTGAAAATGTCAACCAGGTTAACATTTTCGCTTATGGTGAACACTTCAATACTTTCCAGGTGCGAAAAGTTGTGTACCCGGCTTGCAACGAATTTTGTGCTATTGTCATCAAGCGACCGAACAATAGCCCCATCGGTTTTGCTACCCATCAACTCAAATAAACCTGTAAGTCCTGTTATTGAGACTATCTTATTGTATTCCATATAATAAACAACGTTTTTTTAAGGAGGTGCAAGATAACCTTCAGAATTGATTCAGATTATCTATATCATCAATTTTCCGCAATTTTTCTCTGTCTGCACAAAGATTTAACAAAGGACGCATTTTTGCACACCTTTTCCTCACTACAGGTTTAAAATCATATCAGGTTCAACTAAAACTTGTAACTAACGGATCCTTCTCCGGGAAAGGAATATTTTGGAAGTAATTCCAATTTTGGGAAGTCACTACCAAAATCGGAAAAGCTAATTCATTAAAAGCTAGCATATTAACTAACGGTATGCGATGTGATTACTTTGGTAACACATAAAAAACGATTTATGAAAACAGTTTTACTCCTTACCTCCCTGCTCTTTGGAATGTTTTCTAATAATATTTACGGTACACCAGATTTTGGCAAGGACAGAAAAAATACTCCAACTGATTCTTTAGTGCCGAACATCACCATTACAGGTATTAGAAGCAGGGTGCTTCCAGCAACCGATGGCAGCAGAACTGTACCTCTTGAAGTTTCAACACTGCTTACCTGCAAATGGATTGACGTCAGCAACAATGAAGTGGTAGGCATCGGTTCTACTTTCTTTGCGCCAATTGGTCAATACAGGGCTGTAATGATTGATCTGCTGGGTATTCCAAAAACAACTTCCATATTTACTGTTGTAGACGCAAATGGCGATTCAAAGCCAGACAATGCTAAAAATCTGGCAGCCTCTTTATTATCACCTACGGCTATCCGGTTAACCTGGGACAAAGTAGGTACTTCAAATAGCACGGTGAATGAAATATACAGAAGTACAAGGCCTGGCAGTCAGTATGTTCTTCTTCATGTAACCAGTGCTGATTCCGATTCATTTATAGACCAGGATCTTAATGCAAACACTACTTATTACTACCTTGTAAGGAATGTCAACGAAAACGCTGCCGCTTCTCTCAGCCAAGAAGTAAGTGCAACAACGTCAGATGATGACAAGGCGCCTACCTCACCCACCAACTTACAGGTTGTAGCAAGTACGATGACTACTTTATCATTTAAATGGAACGAATCAACTGACAATGTAGGGGTTGCTTTGTATTATATATACCTGGACGGTGTTAAGGTAGACTCTACCACCTCTCTGGACTATACACTGACCGGGCTTGCATCCAACACTTCTTATACCCTCAGCATTGGTGCAGTAGATTTCACTGGTAATCTTTCAGTTCCCGGTAACACTATAAATGTTTCAACAAAAGGTGATGTGATTGCTCCAACTCCACCTGTAAACCTGCAAAAGGTAACAGTGACCGTTACAAGCATTGAAATACGCTGGATGCAGGCGACAGATAACATAGCAGTAACTCATTACAACATTTATCTCAACGGGGTATATAAAGATTCAACTTCAGCGCTCACCTATACAGTTAAAGGCTTACTAAACAATACTAATTATCTAATTACAGTAAAGGCTGCTGATTTCGCAGGAAACACTTCGGTGTTTAGTAATGCGGTTATTACCTCTACGCTTCCGGATGTTACAGCGCCCACTGCTCCTTCTAATCTTATACTTGCCAATGCAACCTTTAATTCTCTGCAACTTCAGTGGGATACTGCTACAGACGATGTTGCAGTGATCAAATACCTGGTTTATGTAAACGGCGCAAAGCTGGATTCGATCACTTCAACTGGTTACACCATTAAGAACCTGCAAATCAATACCGCTTATTCCATAAATGTTAAAGCCGCAGACCAGGCCGGTAACATCTCGCTTTTCAGCGAAATTCTCAAAGCGATTACGCTAAAAGATACAAGTGCTCCTACGGTTCCTGCCAACCTGAAGGTAACTTTATCAACACTAAATTCCTTGTCTCTAAATTGGGACAGTTCAACCGATAATATTGGTGTTACCAGGTATGACGTATATGTAAACGGTGTAAAAAAAGATACCACCTCCTCTTCGTTCATTGATTTGAGTAAGCTCATTGCCGCAACCAATTATACAGTTACCGTGAAAGCCGCTGACCTTGCTGGAAATACATCCGCTTTCAGCGCATCGGTAACCGCTACAACAACAGGCGATAACATTGCACCCGCCGCACCTGTCGGCCTGAAAGTGCTTTACACTACACGCAGTTCAGTAGAACTTTACTGGAGCAAGTCAACTGACAACATCGGCGTAGCAGGATACGATATCTACATTAACGGAACCAAAAAGTACACAACCACGGCTCCAAGCATAGTAGCAGAAAATTTAACCGCCAATCTCACTTACTCTTTCTATGTTACGGCAGTAGATATCTCAGCTAACACATCAGCCTCCAGCAACCAGGTTTCAGCCGTAACAAAATTAATCGGGCTTAAGTACAAATTTTACGAAGGTTCATGGAGCGCTTTGCCAAATTTCAAAGACCTGGCTCCTTCTAAAGTTGGTGCATCACCAAACGTTGATCTGAGCACAAGAAAAACGGGTGTAAAGGATAATTACGCTTTTGTTTGGGAAGGATATATCAAGATCACCACTCCTGGCCTTTACACTTTCGGAACAATATCGGACGCTGGAAGTAAGTTTTATTTCAACACATTGTATTCTCCTGATGCAGTTGCTCTTGTAAATAATGATGGATTGCATGGTGCAGAAACAAAATCGGCTACTGTTTATATCAAAAGCGCAGGTGTTTATCCAGTAGCCATTACTTACTTTCAGAGAACCGGCGGAGCCGCAATGTTTACTTACTGGAAAGGACCTAGAATCAATTGGCAGCTTATACCCAATAGTGCTTACTCTGATACACAAACCACTTTCAGCTTGTTTTCTTTCCTGACCAGTATCTTCAATAACTTTTACGAAATAGAAGGCAACAATGAAGTGGTAAACACTACCAATACTAACACAGATACCAATATAAAGGGGGTAATTATTACAAAGCCGGATGCAGCAAAAAACAACGACTTCAATTTTAAATCTTACCCAAGTCCTTTCGTTGACAGGTTGCGTATCGAGTTTAACAATGTTTCAATGAACAGCAAAGTGAATGTGACCATGTTCAACATCTCGGGCAAGGCGGTTTATTCAACATCTTTCAATAATGTTCCTGCAGGAACACAAGCCATGAACCTTCAACTTGGAGATACAAATTTGGCGGCGGGTGTTTATATCATTACAGCCAGTGTAAACGGGATCCCCATGAAATCGGTTAAGGTGGTAAAAGGATTATAAGAAGCAAACTGATATAATGAAAGCCGGGTCTTGTTCCCGGTTTTTTGTTTCAAAAAAGCAAAGTTATCTTTGCTCACTCAAGCACAGAAAATTAGCAGCAAAAGCAAGGTGTAACGGGCAACATTAAACCAGATTGAGGGTAGGCGGTCTATTGCATGTTCATTGCCTGTGATCTGATCGGGATGAAGAACTTTCCTATAAGGGCCCGGAACAGGGGACGGTAAAATAACCTAACTGTATCGAGCCGAAGTCATAAAGTTTTGTCTAATATCGCTTGTTGAGTATAAATAAGATAACTTGAGTGAATGGTTAATTGAGCAACTGAAGCTTAAAGATGAATCAGCCTTCAAAACAATAGTAGAGACATGGAAGGACATGGTCTTTAATACTGCGTTGGGGATTGTTCAGAATACGGAAGATGCCGAGGATGTTGCCCAGGAGGTTTTTGTACAGGTTTACGAATCAATAGGCGGTTTTAAAGGGGAGTCAAAATTTTCAACATGGCTTTACCGCATCACCGTAACAAAATCAATGGATCATATCCGAAAGAAAAAAAGAAAAAAAAGATTTGCTTTCATCCAGGGTCTTTTTGGATTGAACAATGAGATACTTCATGACCCACCCGATTTTCATCACCCGGGCGTTAGCCTGGATAATAAGGAGAGATCAACTGTCTTGTTCAAGGCAATAGAAAAGCTTCCGGAGAACCAGAAAATTGCTTTTACCTTACACAAGGTGGAAGGGTTAAGTTACCAGGAAGTTGGACAGGTTATGGAAACAAGCCTCTCGTCTGTGGAGTCGCTTTTACACCGTGCCAAAAACAATCTTAAGAAAAACCTGGAAGAATATTACCGCAATCATGAATCCTAACACAAGTTTTATTAGATATTCACGTCATATAATGGAGCTATGAACGATATAAATAACATTTATTCCAAGGTTGAGGAAACAATGAAGAGCCTTGATGGTATACGGCCTGCTACTCCAGGTGCGTTCTTTTTTACCCGCGTGCAGGCCAGGCTTAACAAAACTGAAAGAAGCCTGTCAGAGATGATAAGTGCTTTCATTTCCAGGCCGGCCATTGCATTTGCAGTTATTTTAACCGTCATTTTCATGAATACGTTAGCCGTAATGCAGGAAAAAGCTGCTCCCTCATTAGTAGACCAATCGGAAACGTATGTTTACGAAGAGTTTGGCGTAGCAGTGAATAGCTTTTATGATTATGAAATTTCTGAACCTTAATGCGTAGTGTTTTAAACAATAAGGCACTGCTGCTGGTGGTTGCCATCCTGTTACTTTCTAATATTGCCATGCTGTTTTTTTTTGTGTGGAGAAAGGAACCGCCGAATAGAGGCTACCAT
>JBBJOD010000430.1:0-4799 GCA_037721715.1 Chitinophagaceae bacterium
AAAATTTTCCAGTATTGTCTGAATGCGTTGCTTATCATTTAAATCAATATCGCTGAGGATGAGGTTTTGGTTGCAGGTGAACCTGAAATTCGCTTTACCGGTTTTTGCCACCTCCAGCAAAGCCGTTTTTAAGGCGATCTTTTCATCATCCAAAACCCTTCCATTTTCAATAAACACAGTGTAGTGATAAAGGCCCCTGTGATCCTGGCTCCATCCATAATAATCCTGGCGCTGTAAGAACAGATAGGGCCGGGGATCCTGGAGTTTGAATCCGGTACGATTTTGAATTTCGTTTTTGAACCAGTCTACCCCGTATTTATCCACCGTATATTTTAACCGGGCCAGTTTCCGATCGCTGCGGTTACCATAGTCCCGTTGTATGGTTACGATCTCGTATACCGCTTTGAAAGTCTTCTCTTTTGTATCTGTAAAACCGATAACAGTTGCCAGTCGTGCATAAGTGTCGGGGTTGCCATGTGTAGTAGAAAGTCCGCCGCCAATAGCAATGTTGAAACCTTTCAGTTCATTGTCTTCAATGATGGCAATTAAACCGATATCATTAGCCAAAACATCTACATCATTGTTGGGAGGGATCACGACGCCAATCTTAAACTTCCTGGGCAGGTAATTATCTTTGTACAGGGGATCGTATTCTTCCTTTTTATCAGCAATTTTTTCCTGGTCGAGCCAAATTTCATAATATCCCTGTGTTTTTGGCATGAGCATTTTGCTGATTTCATCGGCATAATGAAAAACCTGCTCATGCAGCTGCGATTGTTTGGGGTTCGAGGTACACAAAACGTTCCGGTTAATGTCGCCGCAGGTAGCAATGGAATGAAGCTTCGCCTCGTTGAAAGCCTTTATGGTTGGGCGAATCTTCGATTTCACCAGTCCATGCAGCTGTACTGTCTGGCGGGTTGTTATTTTGATGACCCCCGTTGAATTTTCCCCTGCTATTTCATGGATGGCGATCCATTGCTCAGGGTTCAGGAAGCCACCTGCCAGCCTTAGGCGAATCATGAAAGTAAACAAACGATCCAATTTTTTTGAGGCCCTTTCTTCGCGCCGGTCACGGTCGTCCTGCTGGTACATACCGTGGAATTTGATGAGTGCCTGGTCGTCTTCGGCAATCGCGGCTGTAATTTCATTCTTTAATCCATCTTCAATCGTTCCTCGCAGGCCATCGCTTTTCTGCTTTACGATTTCTATATGTGAAAGGGTTGTTTTTTCTGACATGGTGTTTTTAGTTTCGGTTCTTTGAAAAGCTGTCAACAATCAGCGATCAGCTTTTATGTTAACAGGTAATCACTCATCTTGTTTATGTCGTTTCAATAAGTGCTTCAATATACATATTTAAGTGAATGCTGACCGCCTTTAGCTGGCAGCTGATGGCTAATACACATCCTTCAAGTACCTTCCATCTTCCTTCATATCATCGAGGTATTGAATCGCCTCCTCCTGTGAACGATTTCCGTATTTCCTGATTATTTTTAACAAGGTGTTTTCAACGTCGATGCTCATTGGAAGTTTTGTACCGCATATATACAAGAAAGCTCCCGAGTCCAGCCAGTGAAAAAACTCCTCGCCTTCAGTAAGCATCTTATGCTGTACATATACCTTCTCTTTCTGATCTCTTGAAAATGCTACGTTTACTTTTGTTAACACCCCGGTGCCCAGCCAGTTTTGTATTTCTGTCTGGTAGAGGAAATCAGTAAAAAAGTGTTGCTCACCAAAAAACAACCAGTTTCTCCCGGAGGCGCCAGTTGCATCTCTTTGAGCAATAAATGACCTGAAAGGAGCGATCCCGGTTCCTGGCCCTATCATGATGATATCCTTGTCTTCTTCCGGCAGCCGGAACTGCGAATTCGGATGAATATAAAAATTGAGCGAAGTATCGGGCAACAACTGTGCGAGGAAGTCGGATGTTAAGCCATATTTGATCTCATTGTTAATATTGAAATTATTCTTCGCCACCGTAATATGTATTTCACCGCTATGGCCTTCCGGTGAAGAAGCAATGGAATAGAGTCTCGGCGTGATTGGTTCCAATATATTGATCACGTCATGAAATTGCAGGGCATTGTTAATAGGATACATTGTTAGCAGGTCTATCAGGTCCTTTCTTGATGGCGAAATTTCCTGTTGCACTATTTCCGCGTATTTATTAACCACACGCTCCGGCAGGTATATAATATTTAATTTTTTAAGTAGCAGATTAGAAATAAGATTTTGTTCATTGTTATACTCCGTTGTTCTTTTATCATCGATACCTACCAGTTCAAGTATCGCGTTTACCACCTCTACCGGGTTCTCCGGTATTACTCCAATTGAATCGCCGGGTTGGTATTGAATATCTTCCGCTTCCAGTTCAATATGATAAGTTTCTTTGTTTGATCCCCGATCGTTCAGGTTAATATTTGCCAATACCCTGCTTTGATAGGTTTTTTTACCGGAAGTTTTTTTCGCGGTGGGCTGAACTACAGCCGCCGCTGTGCTTCCGGCATTGTTAAGTACCTGTAGAACATCATCGATCCATGTATTGGATGCTGCTTCAAAATCTACATCACATTTTTGCAGGGGCACTAAACGGCTGCCACCCATTTTCTGAAATTGCGCATCTACATCTTCCCCAGTTTTGCAATAAAGAGGGTAGGAGGTGTCGCCCAATGCCAGCACACTGTATTTTAACTTCTTTAGCTCTATCCCATTGAGGTGTATCTGGTCGTAAAACTTTTTTGCAGCAGCAGGTGGCTCCCCTTCCCCATGGGTACTTACAATAGAAATCAGGTATTCTTCCTTGATAAGGTCACCGGTCCGGTACTGATCCATGCTCACCACTTTGGCATTAATGCCTGTCTTCTTGGCCCTGGTAGCAAGGCTGGTTGCTATCTTCTTGGCATTGCCCGTTTCAGTTCCATACAGTATAGTGATTTTACTGATAGCGCTTTTTATTCCTGTTATTGACGGGTTGGGATTTTTTTGTGAGATCACACCTGACAAATAACCGTTGATCCATATCAGTTCATCCTGGCTGGAACCATTAATCAGATCCTGTAAAACCTTTAATTTGTTTTCAACTAGCATGTGTCATTGATGTGGTTTATTGACCCCGGTGCGTCAATAAGTGCTTTTATAAAACGGGTTCTAAAAAAGATGGTTCATTCCTGAATCATGCAGGCCCCAACAGTTACATTGCTGGTTTCGTCGATCAGAATAGCACCTCCGTTTACCCTCAGCATTTTATAAGAATCGTAAGGGATAGGCGATGCGGTCTTAATGGTAGCTTTTATTATATCATTTAATTGTGCCTCTTTCACAGCGTATTCTTCCTGCAGCGTGTTCACATCCAGCCTGTATTCAATGCTGCGGACCACTGCTCTCACCACCCGGCTGTTAATCTGCAACAGGTATTTTTTTCCGGGTACAAGCGGTTTGGTATCCATCCAGCATAAAAGTACCTCCAATTCCTGTGATACCTTCGGTTGATTGCCCGATTGCACAATCACATCTCCCCGGCTTATATCGATATCATCCTCGAGATGAAGCACCACGCTCTGGGGCGCATATGCTTCATCAATCGCTGCCCCGGCAACTTCGATAGATTGAACGGTACTTGTTAGCCCCGAGGGCAATACAGTAATTTTATCTCCTTTATGGTAACCGCCACTTATTATTTTCCCGGCATACCCGCGGTAGTCATGTAATTCAGGCGCCTGCGGACGGATCACGTACTGAACAGGAAACCTGGCATCGGTGTGGTTAACATCGTTTTCCAGTGGTACGTTTTCCAGGAAATGCAACAAAGACTCGCCTTCATACCAGTCCATCAAAACCGACCTGTCTACAATATTATCACCGTTCAGGGCGCTGATTGGAATATAATTGACATCTTTTAAACCCAGTGAATTGGCCACGGTTGAGTAGTCGATGACAATGTTATTATAAACATCCTCGGAATATTCAACCAGGTCCATCTTGTTGATGGCAATAACAATATGGGGTATATTGAGTAAGGAAGCGATGATCGAATGGCGGCGTGTTTGTTCCACTACGCCATTCCGGGCATCTACCAGGATGATAGCCAGCTCGGAATTGGAAGCGCCCGTAACCATATTGCGTGTATACTGAATATGCCCGGGGGCATCCGCAATGATAAATTTTCGAACAGGTGTAGAAAAATACTTGTAGGCAACATCGATCGTAATGCCCTGTTCCCTTTCGGCACGCAGGCCGTCCGTTAACAAAGCCAGGTCAATTTCGCCTTCCTTTTTGTTTTTGCTTTGTTTTTCTATGGCCTCCAGGTGGTCTATCAGGATGGATTTGCTGTCGTATAGTAAGCGCCCGATCAGTGTACTTTTGCCATCGTCTACACTTCCTGCGGTAATAAATCTGAGTATGTCCAAAGTAGGTTAATAGTTAATGAGTGGTGAATGGTCAATAGGGAATGGTTTTGCTGACGGATGATCGCCGGAAGTTGGTAGCTACCTAAAAATAGCCACTTTTTTTACGGTCTTCCATGGCAGCTTCGGAAACCTGGTCATCGATACGGGTTTCGCCTCTTTCGCTTGTTTTTGTCGCAATGATTTCGGTGATGATATCATCGATATTGGTTGCGCCTGATTCAACAGCGGCCGTGCAGGTCATGTCGCCAACCGTTCGATACCGTACTTTTTTAGTAATTACCTGATCGCCGGCGTCAAGCTGAATAAATTCTGACACAGCTACGAGCTGGCCCTGGTGTTCTATTACATCACGGTCATGCGAAAAATAAATAGAGGGAAGATCAATTTTTTCACGGC
>JBBJOD010000030.1:0-17176 GCA_037721715.1 Chitinophagaceae bacterium
GTCGCTTTTTACTTTATTCGATAAGTGTTAAGGACCTCCTCCGATTGTAGAGATAATAATGACAATCACTATTGCATTCGCTGCAACCCGATTGAAGACATTAATTATCGGTTGATTTGGCATTGATAAAAATTTGTACTTCAAACCTACAGTTTATTTTTAATTTTCTAAACATTGTCTTTGCTTTTCTTAAAAAATATTTTGAACAGTGTTAATATTTAATGCACGCATTGCCCGTACCATTATATAATTGTTGACTTGCTCAGGGCAATATTGTTTTTGTTAATATCCCTTGAAATCCTGTTCTCAACATAATCCCTGATCAGGTCACCAATGGTAGAAGTGGAATAGTTATTTACTGCGTCAATATCTTTGCTTACAAAACCGTTCGCGAGCGTCCATTCAACCGCTTCACGTACCAGTGTTGCTTCTTCGTACATATTTAAATGTTCAAGCAGTAAAGCTGCCGACAGGATAGATCCTATGGGGTTAGCAATGTCTTTGCCTGTAGCCTGCGGATAAGATCCATGAATGGGTTCGAACAGGGCAGAACCATTGCCGATCGATGCAGAAGGCAGCAATCCCAATGAACCGGTGATAACACTGGCCTCGTCGCTGATGATGTCACCGAACATATTCTCTGTAAGTACCACATCAAATTGTTTTGGTTGCAGGATGATCTGCATGGCAGCGTTGTCAACAAACATGTAATCAACAGTTACATCGCTGTACTGCAATGCCAGTTGCTGAACAACCTTTCTCCACAATCGCGAAGTTTCCAATACATTGGCTTTATCAACCAGAGTTAGTTTTTTTCTTCGCTGCTGGGCTGCCTTAAAGGCAAGATGCCCAATGCGTTCTATTTCATCCCTGCTATAAATACATTCGTCTGATGCAACGGTCTGGGCTTCATTCAGTTCTTTCTTCCCAAAATAAATACCCCCCGTCAGTTCCCGGTAGATGATGAAATCAACACCTTCCAGTTGTTTATTTTTCAAAGGAGAGAGGTGGTGAAGTACGGGGTAAGTGCTTACGGGCCTGATGTTGGCAAACAGCTGCAAAGACTTCCTGAGTTTCAAGAGACCCTGTTCCGGCCTCACTTTAGCGGCGGGGTCATTGTCATATTTCGGATGGCCGATGGCACCGAAAAGTATGGCATCGCTTTTCAGGCATATTTCGATGGTTTCATCAGGCAATGGATTGCCGGTTTTGTCTATTGCATCAGCACCCATCAGGCCGTATGAATAAGTAAAACCATGTCCGAATTGCTGGGCAACGGCATCCAGTACCTTCAAAGATTGCTGGGTTACTTCAGGGCCGATGCCATCTCCAAGTATGATGGCGATGTTCTTATTCATAATGTCTGGTTAGTTCGAGGATTGATTGATGAATGTCTTGATATCGTCTTTTATACTAATTAAATAATCGATATCGTCGTAGCCGTTAAGCAGACAGGTCTTCTTGTAGTCGTTGATGTCAAATTTTTCTTCTTCTCCGGTAGCGTCTATTGTGATTGTTTGCTTTTCAAGGCTGATGGTAAGGGTAGAACCGTTGATGAGCCTAAAAATATTTTGAAGAAAATCATCACTCACCTGTACCGGGATCACTCCATTGTTTAACGCGTTATTTTTAAAGATGTCTGCAAAAAAACTTGATACCACTACGAAAAAGCCATAGTCAAGCAGCGACCAGGCCGCGTGCTCTCTCGATGACCCACAACCGAAGTTTTTGCCAGCTACCAATATCTTACCGGAAAACGAAGGATTGTTAAGTATGAAATTTTCTTTGGGTTGTCCTTGTGCGTCATACCTCCAATCCCTGAACAGGTTGGCCCCAAAATTTAATTTGGTAGTTGCCTTTAAAAATCGTGCAGGGATGATCTGGTCCGTATCAATATTCTCCATTGGCAAGGGGACGAAGGTGGAATGTATGACGTTTATGGGCTTCAATAGTTATGAGTTATGAGTGATGAATTATGGATGGTCACTTACCTAATAATTAAATGTGTTTAACCGTTACCCAACAGCTACCAGCTCAATATTCCATCTCCCTGATATCCGTCACTACACCGGTTAGGGCAGAGGCGGCAGCGGTAAGTGGGCTGGCCAGCAATGTTCTTGCACCTGCGCCCTGCCTTCCTTCGAAATTGCGGTTGCTGGTGCTGATGCAATATTCTCCGGCAGGTATCTTGTCTTCATTCATCCCCAGGCAGGCGCTACACCCGGCCTGGCGGATTTCGAATCCTGCTGCTTCAAAAATCTTGTCAAGTCCTTCAGCTTTAACCTGCATCGCTACCTGCTGCGAACCGGGAACAATCATCACTTTCACATTGTCATTTTTCCTTTTGCCTTTTATAACAGCTGCTACCAGCCTTAGGTCCTCTATCCTTGAGTTGGTGCAACTGCCAATAAATACGTGCTGTACAGGCATTCCCAGCAGCGAACTACCCGCCTGGAGTCCCATATATTGTAAAGCCTTGATGATATTTTTTCTTTCGCCTTCATCGGGAATGGTATCGGTAACTGGAATAGAACCATTGATGGCGATGCCAAGGCCCGGGTTGGTACCATAGGTGATCATGGGCTGAATGTCAGCTGCGTTGAAATTGATCTCCAGGTCGAAGACGGCGTCCTTGTCGCTGAATAAATGTTTCCAGTTTTCCAGCCTGGTTTCCCACTGGATGCCTGAAGGAGCAAACTGCCGCCCTTTTATATATTCAAAGGTAGTTTCATCAGGTGCAATCATACCACCTCTCGCACCCATTTCAATGCTCATATTGCAGATGGTCATCCTGGCTTCCATACTTAACCTGCGGATAGCAGAGCCGGCATATTCTACAAAATAGCCGGTAGCACCACTAGTTGTAATTTGAGAAATGATATGCAGAATAATGTCTTTAGAAACTACGCCGGTGTTCAGGTCGCCATCTATGTTGATGCGCATTAGTTTAGGCATGGTCTGCAACAGGCATTGTGAGGCGAATACCATTTCAACTTCACTGGTACCAATGCCAAATGCTATAGAGCCGAACGCGCCGTGGGTGGAAGTATGGCTGTCGCCACACACAATGGTCATTCCGGGTTGGGTAATACCTAGCTCGGGGCCGATAATATGAACGATTCCCTGGAAAGGATGTCCAAGTCCATACAGTTCAATCTGGTGCCTTGCACAGTTATCCTTCAGTTGCTGCACCTGTATCCTCGAAAGTTCATCTTTTATAGGCAGGTGCTGGTTAATGGTAGGTACGTTATGGTCTGCGGTTGCCACCGTGTTTTGCGGCCTGAGAACGGCTAGTCCTCTTTTCTCTATTCCGTTAAAGGCCTGGGGCGACGTTACTTCATGAATAAAGTGCTTATCAATGTATAGCACAGCCGGCCCACCTGGTATGGTTTTTACGACATGTTTTTCCCAAATTTTTTCAAAAAGTGTTTTCGGCATATTTATTTTTTTATCCAGGTAGCAAGGCGACAGGTCGTTTGTATGTTCAACATGCTCTAAATGTGCCAAAACCTGGAACCAACGCGTCGAGGTGTAAGTGAACACCTTATATCTATTGTTACATTACGGGCACTGGAAATGATGTGGTTATTACTTCCGGCTGGTAATCGGTGGCCAGTTCGTAAAGGTCTTTGTCTTCCACTTCTTTTTTCTTATCTGCCACTTCCAGGAAGCGATCGTATAAAATATCGATATCATTGCGTGTGTACTCGTATCCCAGTTTGTGAAAGCGGTGCGCCAATGCGCTTCGGCCACTCCTGGCCGTTAATACAATCTTACTGGCATCAGCACCAACTTCTTCCGGGTTAATAATTTCATAGGTAAGTGCATCTTTCAGAAAGCCATCCTGGTGAATACCCGACGAATGTGAAAAAGCGTTTGAACCCACGATCGCTTTATTGGGTTGCACAGGAACACGCATCGTTTCGGCAACAAGCCGGCTGATGGGGTTTAGCTGGCTTGTATTAATATCCGTATAAAAGCCAAGGCTCCTGTGATGTTTTAATACCATGACGACTTCTTCAAGGGAAGTATTTCCGGCTCTCTCTCCAAGGCCGTTTATAGTACACTCAATCTGGCGCGCCCCATTAATTACACCTTCAACAGAATTGGCAGTAGCCATACCAAGGTCGTTGTGACAATGGCAACTTATAACGGCTCGATCTATATTTGAAACGTTGTTCATCAGCCACGCTATCTTTTCGCCATATTGCGCCGGCAGGCAATATCCTGTGGTGTCTGGTATATTAACGGTGGTGGCGCCGGCTGCAATTACAGCCTGAATTACTTTTGCCAGGTATTCATTATCAGTTCTGCCCGCATCTTCCGCATAAAATTCAACGTCGTCTGTAAAGTTCCTCGCCCACTTTACACTTTGAACGGCCCTCTGTAAAATATCTTCCCGGGTTGAATTGAATTTTCCAATGATATGGAAATCAGAAGTACCGATCCCGGTATGAATGCGTGGACGTTTAGCATGTTTTAATGCTTCTGCCGCCACCTCGATGTCTTTGAGTACGGCACGGCTCAACGCACACACGGTAACGTCTTTCATATGTTGAGAGATCTGGGAAACAGATTCGAAATCACCGGGACTTGATACAGGGAAACCGGCTTCAATGATATCAACACCCAACGTTTCCAGTTGCTTTGCCAGTTCTAATTTCTCTATGGCGTTCAGTTTGCAGCCAGGCACCTGTTCTCCGTCCCGCAGAGTGGTATCAAATATGTAGACTTTTTTACCGGCCATTATTTTAGGTTTAGTGATAGGTTGGTAAGTTTGTATTTTTGTATTTTATTTCAAGGCTACAAAAAGATAACTTTCGAAATTACGTTTGTATAACTCGCTAATCAAATTAATATTGTATCTCTTTTACAGCTTTGAAACAAGGGTGTTTCCAGTGAAACCCTTGCTGGTATTCACTCAGCGGATAAAAAATTTACGATGCCCAACAGATCAACAGATTCATTGTTTCAATTAATCAAATCACTAGAAAAGTCGGAGAAACGCAATTTCAAACTCTACGTAAAACGAAATTCTGCAACGGTAGATCTAAAGATCATACAGCTCTTTGACGCGTTGGATAAGATGAATGATTATGATGAGGAAAGTTTGTTAAGGAGAAATAAATCGATCAGGAAACAGCAGTTGTCTAACATTAAGGCACATTTATACCGCCAGGTACTTGCGAGCCTGCGCCTGCTAAATAATGAGGAAAACATAGATATCCAATTACATGAACAAATGGATCATGCCCGCATTCTTTATAACAAGGGCCTCTACCTGCAAAGCCTAAAGGTACTCGACAGAATAAAAGAGAATGCCAGGCTACACAACCAATTAACCTTTCTTTTGCAGGTTTTGTTCCTGGAGAAAAAAATTGAAGCGTTGCATATTACCCGAAGCATGCAGGACAGGGCCGACCAGTTGACCCAGGAGGTAGACGAAATACATAACCGCCTTTTTATGGTTAGCCAACTATCAAATCTATCTCTGCAGTTGTACAGCTGGTACATTAAAAACGGCCATGCCCGGAACGAGAAAGATGAAGTGGCCGTCCGCCAGTTTTTCGAGCAGTACCTTTCATTTGATGTGCAAAGTGTAAATGGTTTTTATGAAAAGCTATACTTGTACCAGAGTTATTGCTGGTATGCATTTATAAGGCAGGACTTTTTGTTATACTATAGGTACGCCCAGAAATGGGTAGATCTTTTTGAAAAAGAACCTATTATGGTCGAAGTGGAAACCGCCCATTTTATAAAGGGCATGCATAACCTGCTGGGTGCTCATTTTGACTTGCAGAATTATAGAAAGTTCACGGATACTATTGCGCAGTTTGAAAGATTCGCTTGTTCAAGTGTGGTGGCCCAAAACGAAAATAACCGTATCCAGGTGTTTGTATACCTGCACATTGCCAAACTCAACAGGCATTTTATGGAAGGCACTTTTACGGAAGGGTTAAACCTTGTACCTGTAATAGAAAAGAAACTGCAGGAATATTCCCTATACCTGGACCGTCATCGTGTGCTGGTCTTCTATTATAAGATAGCCTCTCTTTATTTTGGAAGCGGTGACTATAACACTGCGACCGACTACCTATATAGAATCATCAACTGGAAAGTAGATCTCAGGATGGATCTTCAATGTTATGCACGGTTGCTCCACCTGATTGCACATTACGAGCTGGGGAATTATCAAATACTGGAGTACCTCACAAAATCGGTTTACCGTTTTATGGCGAAACTCGAAAACCTTAGCGTAGTGGAAGAGGAAATATTCAGGTTCCTTCGGCAGTCTTTCCGACTATCACCGCGGAAGTTAAAGCCTGAGTTTGAAAAGCTGCTGGAAAAGCTGAAAAATCTAGAAAAAAACCGGACGGAAGCCAGGGCTTTCGCCTACCTCGATATCATTTCCTGGCTGGAAAGCAAGATCCGGAGTGTGCCGGTTCAGGACGTAATAAGGGAGAAATACCTGGCAGGAAGCAGGATGTCTGGGGGGTGATGAGTGAATGGTCAATGGTGAATGGTCAATGGTCAATGGTGAATGGTCAATGGTGAATAAGTGATGAAATGTGGATGGTTAACGGGTTATGTAGAAACGCCATGCGGGTGTCTGGCAAGTTTCACGCTATAAAGCAAGGTCTGTCGGTCGGATTTGCCGTTTTTCTTTGCGCCCTTCTGTGCGTTTCTTCCTTTGTGCGCTTTGCGGTTACTTTACTGCCCGATTGGAATTACCTGCTTTAACCCAATTTGATAACGGCGCTTAAAAATTCGCATGCCGAATCTTGCACCATTCCCTGGTTTGATGAACAGAATCGTTAAAAACACATTGTTTTCGTTTTATCCACCTGCCTTTTATGTTTTTTGGGGTTAATTATGTACCTTTGCCCTCCTTAATTTAGGTATATTGTCATTTTTACCAAACATTTTCTGGCTTAAATTACTGAGGCTCAAGTTAGTAACTACCAAGAATTTCTCCGCCCCAAAGCGGTTATATGGTTTGTCGGCTTCCTTGTCCACATGCATCATGAACACTAAAATTTACTTACTGCAATATGGCTATTAAAAAAGAAAATCGTCCCAGGGCTACATTTTCCAGGATCACTATTGGCCTTGCATCTCCCGATAATATCCTAGAAAGATCTTATGGTGAAGTGTTAAAGCCTGAAACCATTAATTACCGTACCTATAAACCTGAAAGAGATGGTTTATTTTGCGAACGCATTTTTGGCCCGGTAAAGGATTATGAATGTGCCTGCGGTAAATACAAACGTATTCGTTACAAGGGTATTGTTTGTGACCGTTGTGGCGTTGAGGTAACAGAAAAAAAAGTACGCCGTGAACGCATGGGTCACATCAAACTTGTGGTTCCTGTGGTCCATATCTGGTACTTTAAAAGTTTGCCGAATAAAATTGGTTATTTGCTCGGCATGAGTTCAAAAAAACTGGAAACAATCGTTTATTATGAGCGATTCGTTGTAATTCAGCCGGGTCTGCGTGTTGATAAGGGCCAGAATAATGGCGACCTGTTAACAGAAGAAGAATACCTTGACATCCTGGAAGCCCTTCCAAGAGAGAACCAGTATCTTCCAGATGACGACCCAAATAAATTTATAGCCAAGATGGGCGCCGAAGCAGTGCATGATCTTTTACAAAGAATAGACCTCGACCAATTGTCTTTTGACCTTCGTAATGCTGCGGCCACTGAAACATCGCAACAGCGCAAAGCAGACGCCCTAAAGCGCCTCAGCGTGGTAGAATCTTTCCGCGATGCCAATACGAGAATAACGAACCGCCCCGAATGGATGGTGATGCAGTACATTCCTGTTATCCCTCCGGAACTTAGACCATTGGTTCCCCTGGACGGAGGACGTTTTGCTTCTTCTGACCTGAATGACCTGTACCGTAGGGTAATCATTCGTAATAACCGTTTAAAGCGCTTGCTTGAAATAAAGGCGCCGGAAGTAATCCTCCGCAATGAAAAGCGTATGCTTCAGGAAGCGATCGACTCCCTCTTTGATAACTCACGTAAATCAAATGCCGTGAAGGCTGAAGGTGGACGTGCACTGAAATCGCTGAGTGATGTGTTGAAAGGAAAGCAGGGCCGTTTCCGCCAGAACCTGTTGGGTAAGCGTGTTGACTACTCTGGCCGTTCGGTGATTGTTGTAGGACCCGAACTGAAAATTCATGAGTGCGGTTTGCCTAAAGACATGGCTGCGGAACTGTTCAAGCCATTTATCATCCGTAAACTTATTGAAAGGGGTATCGTTAAAACGGTTAAGTCTGCCCGTAAACTGGTAGATAAAAAAGAAGCGATCATCTGGGACATTCTGGAGAATATATTGAAGGGCCACCCGGTTATGTTGAACCGTGCCCCCACACTTCACCGTCTTTCCATCCAGGCATTTCAGCCCAAATTGATAGAAGGTAAGGCGATACAGTTGCACCCGTTGGTTACAACCGCGTTTAACGCAGATTTTGACGGTGACCAGATGGCTGTTCACGTTCCCTTAAGCAACGCTGCCATACTTGAAGCACAGTTGCTGATGTTGTCGTCGCATAACATCCTTAATCCACAGAATGGCACGCCCATCACGCTTCCTTCGCAGGACATGGTATTGGGCTTGTATTATATTACCAAAGGCAAGAAAACGACTGAAACAGAAAGAGTAAGAGGAGAAGGTAAATCGTTTTATTCTCCGGAGGAAGTCATCATCGCTTATAACGAAAAGCAAATAGACCTGCATGCAAACATCAAGGTTAAAGTAGATGTACGAAATGATGATGGCACTTTCGTTAATAAACTGATAGAAACTACGGTTGGCCGGGTTATTTTTAACCAGTTCGTTCCAAAAGGAGCGGGCTATATTAATGCCCTGCTGACGAAGAAATCGTTGAGAGAAATCATTGGCGACATTATCAAATGGACAAACATACCTTCTACCGCCAAATTCCTTGATGATATCAAGCAACTAGGTTTTCGCATGGCGTTTAAGGGCGGTCTGTCGTTCAATATCAATGACCTGATCATTCCGGATACGAAAGAACAACTGTTGGATAACGCCAAGGTTGAAGTAGATGAGGTATGGGATAACTACAATACAGGTTTGATCACTAACAACGAACGATACAACCAGATAGTAGATATTTGGAGCCGTGTGGATACACGTATTACAGAAACGCTCATCCGTGAGCTGGCACATGACAAGCAGGGATTTAATTCTGTGTATATGATGCTTGACAGTGGTGCGAGGGGATCGAAGCAGCAGATTAAGCAGTTGGCAGGTATCAGGGGTTTGATGGCAAAGCCAAGAAAATCCGGTAGCACAGGAAGCGAAATCATTGAAAACCCAATTCTTTCCAACTTCAAAGGTGGACTGAACGTGTTGGATTACTTCATCTCCACACACGGTGCACGTAAAGGTCTGGCCGATACCGCCTTAAAAACAGCAGATGCGGGTTACCTGACCCGCCGCCTGGTGGATGTGGCACAGGATGTTGTAATCAATGAAGAAGACTGTGGCACCTTGAGAGGAATAGCTACACAGGCGTTGAAAGACAATGAGGATGTGATTGAACCATTGTACGACCGTATCATCGGACGTACATCACTTCATAATATTTACGATCCTATTTCCGATCGAATGATTGTTGAAGGCGGTGCGCAGATAAGCGAAGATACTGCCAAGCAAGTTGAAGACGCTGGCATTGAAACCGTTGAGATTCGTTCGGTTTTAACCTGCGAAAGCAAAAGGGGTGTTTGCGTTAGATGCTATGGTAAAAACCTGGCAACAGGTTATACGGCACAAAAAGGCGATGCGGTTGGAATTATCGCGGCTCAGTCCATCGGAGAACCCGGCACACAGCTTACCCTAAGAACATTCCACGTGGGTGGTGTTGCAGGTTCGGCTTCTGTTGAATCTACGCTCCCGGCTAAATTCGACGGTACTATCCAATTCGATGGTTTAAGAACGGTATTGACTGAAAATGCTGAAGGTAAAAAAGTAAACATTGTAATAGGCCGTACAGGTGAGGTTAGGATAATGGACGTCAAGAATGACCGTTTACTGATAACCAACAACGTTCCCTATGGTGCTACGCTGAATGTAAAAGACGGGCAGCAGGTTACAAGAGGTGAAGTTATCTGTACCTGGGATCCTTTCAATAACGTAATCGTTGCGGAGATCCAGGGTACTGTAAAAATGGAAAGTGTCATTGAGGGAGTTACCTACCGTGAAGAATCAGACGAGCAGACAGGTCACCGCGAAAAGGTGGTGATAGATACAAAAGACAAGACAAAAATACCGTCGCTGCTGGTTGAAGGCAAAGAGATAAAATCTTATAACCTTCCCGTGGGATCGCATATTGTTGTTGAAGAAGAAGAAGATGTAAGGGCCGGACAAGTACTCGTGAAAATACCGCGTGTACTCGGAAAACTGAGAGATATCACGGGTGGTCTGCCAAGGGTAACTGAACTATTTGAAGCTCGTAACCCAGGTAACCCGGCCATTGTATCGGAAATTGACGGGGTGGTGACTTTTGGAAGTATTAAACGCGGTAACCGTGAGATCATTGTAGAGGCAAAAGACGGTGTAGTGAGAAAATACCTGGTTCCCTTAACACGCCAGATCCTGGCACAGGATGGTGACTTTGTAAAAGCGGGAACACCCTTAAGTGATGGCCAGACAGCGCCTTCAGATATCCTTTCCATTAAAGGTCCGTTTGCTGTACAGGAGTATGTTGTAAACGAGATCCAGGAAGTTTATAGGTTACAGGGTGTACGAATCAACGACAAACACATTGAAGTAATCGTACGCCAGATGATGCGTAAGGTAACCATCGTAGATCCGGGAGATACCAGGTTTCTTGAAGATGATACGGTTGACAAATTGGACTTCCTGGATGAGAATGATTGGATCTTCGACAAGAAAGTGGTTACAGAACCTGGCGAATCAACAAAATTGAAAGCCGGGCAAATTGTGAGCCTGCGTGAAGTAAGAGAAGAAAACTCGATCCTTCGCCGCAATGACAAAAAGTTGGCAGAATTCCGTGACGCCAATGCAGCTACCTCTCAACCTTTATTACTCGGTATCACTAAGGCATCATTGGGAACACAAAGCTGGATCTCGGCAGCTTCGTTCCAGGAAACTACCAAGGTACTTAGCTCGGCGGCTATACAGGGTAAAACAGATGAAATGCTTGGTTTAAAAGAGAACGTAATTACAGGCCACCCGATACCAGCTGGTACCGGTTTGAGAGATTTTGACAACATGATTGTTGGAAGTAAAGAAGAATATGAATTACTTCAAACAACACGTGAGGCAATGAGTTTCGACGATGATGAATAAATAATTACGAAGGCTCATGACAGTATGATTGTCATGGTCTCAAGATAAGGTAACAAAGTAGGAAGTGAAAGCTTCCTACTTTTGTTTTTATACCAGTTTATTTTAGTAACACCTCAGAACTTTAAAAATAAAAGCAGCGGTTAAAAAGTTGCCAAATTAATTTAATAAAGTATTTCACTTTTACTACTTGTTTAATTTGCAAAAAAAATATCATGAAGCAATTTTCTATTGGATTGAATATTCTAGTGTTGATACTGATAGGCATACTTTTTTATCTTCATTTTGACGGAAAAAATAAATCTGTAAAGCCGGTGTCTGCAAAAAGAGGCGATAATAATAGCAAGGATGCGCCAGCTACCGGTTCAAGAATAGCGTATTTCGAAATGGATTCACTGCAGGCAAACTACAATTACTTTAAGGATGCATTGAGCCTGCTGAAAGACAAAGAGCAGGCTATGAATACTGAATTGGCTGGACTGGAAAAAGCATACCAGAGACGAGTAAACGAATGGCAGAAGAAGGGCGCTTCAATGTCTCAATCAGAAGCAGATGCTGCACAGAGGGAAAATGCACAATTGCAGCAGGCATACCAGAGCCGCAAGCAGTCGCTCGAAGAAAGTGTAGCAAAACAATCTATGGAATTTAAAAAAGACATCAAGAAAAAAATTGAGGGATATCTAAGCGAATACAACAGGGATAAAAATTACACCTATGTTCTTTCTTATGAGCCGGATTTCATCTTTTTAAAAGACACTACTTTAAATATAACCAACGACCTCGTGACAGGGCTTAACGCTACTTATAAGAAAAAATAGCAGGTAAAATTGGCCGTTTACAAACGTCCCCGGCGAAAGTGTTCTGAAGGGCATTTTGGTGTTTCTTTTTCCAGATAGGTTCGGCCGGAGAAGAACTTCTGCCTGGTAAAACTCACCTCAGGAAGCGACACAAGTTGTTCGTCGGAATCCATATTTTGACAAAAATTTACATGCCTGGCAAAACACTTGCTCCAGTGTACAAACCGGGAGGCCTGCGCGTTACTCATTCCCTTCCTGCAAAAAGTATTTCCTTATCTTCATTCATATTTTTAAAGTATGAATGAACAGCCGACTTCTTTCAAACCCTCGCTCGGATTACTGGATGCTACCATGATCGTTGCCGGATCGATGATCGGTTCCGGAATCTTTATTGTTAGTGCAGACATCAGCCGCAATGTAGGCAGTGCCGGCTGGCTGATATTTGTCTGGCTGATTACAGGCTTTATGACACTGACCGTGGCCGTAAGTTATGGAGAACTAAGTGCCATGTTTCCAAAAGCGGGAGGTCAGTATATTTATTTAAAGGAAGCATACAATCCATTGATAGGATTCTTATATGGCTGGAGTTTTTTTGCAGTGATACAAACGGCCACCATCGCGGCTGTAGGGGTGGCCTTCGCCAAGTTTACTGCTTACCTATTGCCACAGGTAAGTGAAGACCTGGTGGCAATCGACCTTGGTTTCAGAACCATTTCACCGGCGCAGCTTCTTTCTATTGTGGTTATTGTTCTACTTACCTATATCAACACACGCGGAATAAAAAGTGGCAAAGCCATCCAGACAACCTTCACCCTTACAAAATTGGTAAGCCTTTTTGCCCTTATAATTTTCGGATTATTAATGGCCAAACCGGAAGTATGGAACGCAAACTGGACGAACGCATGGGATCTTCATAAACTAAATAGAAATGGCAGCGTTGAAAGTTATACTATGGCGGCTGCACTGGGAGCGATTGCCGCAGCTATGGTGGGTTCCATTTTTAGCAGTGATTCCTGGAACAATGTAACATTCATAGCAGGAGAGATAAGGAATCCTAAAAAGAACATTGGCTTGAGCCTTTTCCTGGGTACCCTAATCGTTACCATTATTTATGTAACTACAAATGTGATGTATACTGCAGTGGTGCCTTTACAGGAAATCGCCTCAGCAGATAAAGACAGGGTAGCGGTGGTAGCTTCGCAGGTAATATTTGGAAACGCCGGCACTGTCATCATAGCCATTGTAATCATGATTTCAACTTTCGGTTGTAATAACGGACTTATACTGGCTGGTGCAAGGGTATATTATACGATGGCCAAAGACGGGTTGTTTTTCAGACAGGTAGGTGAGTTGAATAAAAATGCTGTTCCCGCACTTGCTTTATGGATTCAGTGCATTGCCGCCTGTTTATGGAGCCTGAGTGGAAGCTATGGCAACCTGCTTGATATGATTTCATTTGTGGTAGTAGGTTTCTATATGCTTACAATAGCCGGAATATTCATTCTCCGTAAAAAACGCCCTGATGCAGAAAGGCCCTATAAAGCATTCGGCTACCCGGTGATGCCATTGATCTACATTGTTATGGGTTTAACTTTCTGTATACTGTTGATCATATACAAACCCGAGTATACATGGCCGGGACTGATTATCACATTACTTGGAATCCCCTTATATTATATAGCAGTGGCTAATAGAAATAAAGTTCAATAAATATGACAGCCGTTGATTTCGACAAATTGTTTTCAGCATTTGCAGGGTTGAAGGTGGCTGTAATCGGAGACGTTATGCTGGATACCTATTGGTGGGGGAAAGTGGAACGTATTTCGCCGGAAGCACCCGTACCGGTAGTAGCGGTAACAAAGAAAGACTACCGGCTGGGTGGTGCGGCAAATGTTGCGCTTAACATTAAAGCACTGCAGGCAGATGTTGCCATGTTTTCGGTAATCGGCCAGGATGACGATGCAAAGCTTTTGAAAAAGCGCTTCGATGAAGAAGGCATTGGTACATCTCACCTGCTGGAAAGTGCTAAAAGAATCACAACGAATAAATCAAGAATCATCAGCCGCAATCAACAAATGATGCGACTAGATGCCGAGATAACCGAAGACCTGGACGATGAGGACGAGACCCGCCTGATCGAAGCGATTCGGGGCTATTTTGAAAAAGAAAAACCGCAAGTTGTTATTTTCGAAGATTATAATAAGGGCGTACTTACCGAGCGTGTAATCACGACCGTTATAAACCTCTGCCACCAGTATAACATCATCACAACCGTAGATCCTAAACGGAAAAATTTCTTTACTTATAGGGGTGTATCTATCTTTAAACCTAATTTAAAGGAAGTAAAAGACGCGTTGAATCTGCTTTCAGACGACCTGGACCTGCCTGCTTTGCTGCTGATACATCAACGGCTTTCTGAGAAGTTGCTTCACAAAATATCGTTAATCACACTTTCGGAGAAAGGAGTGTTTTATAATCAAACGGCCGCTTCTGGTATAGTGCCCTCTCACGTCCGTAATGTATCAGACGTTTCTGGTGCCGGAGACACGGTGATAGCCGTGGCTTCCCTGGTGTATGCTATTACCAGCGATACGTTACTTATGGCAGAAACAGCCAATATTGCCGGTGGACTTGTTTGTGAACAGGTTGGAACGGTAGCCATTAATAAAGAGAGGCTTTTAGAGGAATGTAAACTCTTGTTATGTGATGAGTGATGAATTATGAAAGATGTATTGCTGACTGGAAAGTATAAGAAAAAATATTGATTGTATGTCAAAATTTACGATGGTGATACATGGTGGTGCTGGCACAATACAAAAGGAAGATATGACCCCTGAACTCGAACAGGCCTACCTGACCGGATTACAGCTTGCTTTAGATGGTGGATTTGCAGTGCTGGAGGAAGACGGTTCGGCAGTGAATGCCGTAAAGGCTGCAGTAGTGATCCTCGAGGACAATATGTTATTTAACGCTGGCAGGGGATCTGTCTTCACCAAAAAGGGCCTGCAGGAAATGGATGCTGCCATTATGGACGGCTTCAATACAGCTGCGGGCGCAGTAGCAGGCGTTAGAAATGTTCGTAACCCGGTAGAACTTGCAACAGAAGTTATGCGCAATAGCAATCACGTGTTCTTAAGTGGTAAAGGAGGCAATGACTTTGCCATCAGGCAGGGCATTAAGCTGGAACCGGATGAATACTTTTTTTCTCAATTCAGGTACGACCAATGGAAGGCTATACGCGACTCCGATAACTACTCATTAGATCACACGCACCAGCAACTGGAAGAACTGATGAAAGATAAAAAATTCGGTACGGTAGGGGCAGTTGCCTGTGACCGGCACGGTAATATTGCAGCTGCGACAAGCACCGGCGGCATGACCAATAAAAAATACGGACGTATCGGCGATAGTCCGTTGATCGGTAGCGGTACCTATGCGAATAACAAAACGTGTGCTATTTCCTGTACCGGCCACGGAGAGGTTTTTATACGAGCAGTTGCAGCCTATGATGTAAGCTGCCTGATGGAATATAAAAATCTTACATTACAACAGGCCTGTGAAGAAGTGGTATTGAATAAACTGGTTCAAATGGAAGGCGAAGGTGGACTTATAGGAGTAGATGCCCAGGGTAATGCCGCACTTGTATTCAATAGTGCAGGTATGTACCGCGGAAGCCGTTGCAGCAACGGCGTTAACGAAGTAGCAATTTATAGGTAATTTTGAGAGTGATGAATGATGAATGATGAATGATGAATGATGAGTGATGAGTGATGAGTGATGAGTGATGAGTAATGGTAGCTGGTAAAGTTGATGTTTTTTATATTCTCGATGGCAGTGGGTAATGAAGATGGACCAAAAATTAGACGTTCCTGATACCCTATACCCGACACCTGTCGAATTTTAATTATTCACCACACATAACCCATCTCATAGAAATTTATATGTTAGCGGTTACTATCCTGGGAAATAACTCTGCCTTACCGGCTTTTGATCGTCACCCAACTTCACAGGTGGTGACGCTCAATGATCATCTTTTCCTGGTCGATTGTGGCGAAGGTACCCAGATGCAGATTGCTAAATACCGTATCAAAAGGAGCCGCATTCATGATATCTTCATTTCTCACCTGCATGGAGATCACTATTTTGGTTTGATGGGACTTATCACCAGCATGGGTTTGCTGGGAAGGGTACGTGATCTTAATATCTTCGCCCCGGCTCCACTGAAAGAAATCATTGAACTGCAGTTGAAAGCAGGCAGTACTATTCTGCCTTTTGCTTTATGCTATCATGTACTGGAAGAGGGTGTGATGATACAAGAGGAAAAATTTGAAGTGAGTTGTTTTAAAGTATTCCACCGCATTGACTGCTGGGGATTCATTTTCAGGGAGAAGAAGCCTCCCCGCAAACTGGATGGTGACAAAATAAAACAATACAACATACCCATATCGTTTTATGAACAATTAAGATGGGGCCAGGATTATGTCACCGGCACTGGCGCTGTTGTTACCAACGATCTTGTGACCGAACCTTCGCCTAAAGGTAAATCTTATGCTTACGCTGCTGATACGCTTTATGAAGAATCTATTGCTTGCAAAGTAAAGGGAGTGGATCTCCTTTACCATGAAACAACTTACCTGGATGAATTGAGAGACCGTGCGGCAAAGCGCTTTCACTGTACAACGGTGCAAGCCGCCCATATAGCGAAGATAGCAGGTGTGCACCGGCTTCTGATTGGCCATTTTAGTTCAAAATATGAGAAGCTGGAAGAATTCGAAATAGAAACACGTACTATTTTTCCTAACACTGACCTGGCCTTGGAAGGAGTCAGCTACATGATTTAATTTTAACCGACCCAGGTGGTTTCAAATGTAAGTGTGCGTTAGAAAACTTTATTTTTTGCAATTCCATCTTGACTGCCTTTGATCCGGGGGTATTACGGATTTGATTATTGCATTTATTTCATTAGCCATCTGTAGAAAAAGGGAAATACATTGCTCCATGTAATTTCATTATGCTCTCCTTCTGGCCAGACTACCA
>JBBJOD010000431.1:0-4788 GCA_037721715.1 Chitinophagaceae bacterium
ATTGATAATATCGGTGAAATCAAGTTCTGGGGTCATGAATTTGCGGTCACCACCCGTAACACCCAAGGCAAGCTCAGATGGACCACCAATGCCAATATTTCGTTTAACAGGAATAAAGTACTGACGCTGGCGCCGGGGATCGACCGGGTATATGGCACTTTCCATATTACCCAGGTAGGAAAACCCTTCGGACAGTTCTATGGCATGCAAGCTGCTGGTGTGTATTTGAATGCAGCCGACCTTTCAAAATCTCCACAGATACCAGGCCGCTCAACGGTAGGAAGCATTAAATTGTTGGATACAAATGGTGACGGTATTATCACCTTGGGAGGAGACAAAGATGACCGAACTATTATTGGCAGTCCATTTCCAAAATTTACCTATGGATTAGTAAACAACCTGCAATACGGCAACTTCGACTTTTCTGTAGTGGGCTCCGGCTCGTATGGAAATCAACTTCTAGTTCGGCACCTGTACAGCACTGCTAACCTGGATGGTGTATTTAACATGGTAAAGGAAGCTAAATACCGCTTCAGGTCGGAGGCTAACCCAGGCAAAGGTTTTTATGGTACCACTGTTGGTGGTGGAAATGTAACCGGTATTGAACGTGACTGGATGAACAGCCGCTTCATTGCGGATGCATCTTTTTTTTCTATCAAGAACATAACCCTCGGTTATAATTATGGCATCAAAAACAAGGTTTTCACATCTGCACGCCTCTATGTTTCTGTGCAACAGGTTTACACATTTACCAAGTACTGGGGCGGTCCAAATCCGGAAACAAGCGCACAGGGAGACGGAAACGGAGACGGTGGTAACCTGAGCCAGGGCATCGACTTGTCAAACTACCCGGTTCCCCGTACCTACACGTTCGGAGTAAACGTAAATTTTTAAGGGTAGATAACCCGCAGAAATAATCTTCTAACCACTTATCTTTTAATAATGAGAACAAAAATATTTATATACTTATTCGCCTGCATTTCGCTGACCAGCTGCAAGAAATTTTTGGAAGTGATTCCGGAAACGGCACTGAGTTCCGCAACTTTTTTTACCAAGGAGTCGGATTTTGCACAGGCTGTCAATGGCGCTTATGTACCACTTCGGGGAATAGTAAACGGGCCGGCCTATCTATTGGGAGAAATGCATTCCGATAACACCTACTATTTCCGAAACATTCTTTTCGGGGCTACGGACAACCAAGAGAATATTGCCGATTTCAGCATCCCGACCGCTAATGGCATAACAACGAATACACATGTATTGAATCAATACCGGCTTGATTACCAGATTATCGCACGTACCAACCAGGTTTTAACCACCATTGACGCAGTTGATTTTCCAGCTGCTTCCAAAAACAATTTGAAGGGACAGGCATTGTTCCTGAGAGCCTACGCTTACTTTGAATTGGTGAGGTATTTTGGAAAAGTGCCCTTGCACCTTAAACCTGTAATTGGACGTTCCGATGCTGCTTTACCCCTTACCTCCGCAGACTCTATTTATATGCAGATTGTAAAAGACGCCGATGAGGCAAGTAAACTTTTACTGCCAAAATCGAAACAGGAGGCTGGCAGGGCTACGTCAGGTGCTGCGAAAACCTTGCTTGCCAATGTTTACATTGTGCAAAAGAAATGGGCGGAAGCCGAGAAACTCCTTAAAGAGGTAGTTACTAACGACGGGTACATCTTAATGCCTGACTACAACGATGCCTTTTCGGGTACTTCCAGCAATAAAAACAACCTGGAATCGGTATTCGAAGTGCAGTTTATGGAAGGATCAGCCGGGTATAACGGGTCTATCATCTACAATTTTCTGCCCAGGCCTATTACAGCTGCAGAATTAAGTCCCATCACTGGCACCGCTAACCCGCAACCCCTTTCTGGTGAAGGTAACAATGCCCCTACGCCGGATGTTATTGCCGCTTACGAGGCCGGCGACAAAAGAAAAGATATTTCCATAGGCTCCGTAACATTGAGTGGCAGCCTGAGAGCCAACAAAGTTTATCCTTACATTAAAAAATTTGCCAGGCCGCATGCATTACACGGTAATACCGGTAATAACTGGCCTATTTACCGATATGCTGAAGTATTGTTGTTTTTGGCTGAAGCGCTGAATGAGCAGGGTAAGGGTACAGAGGCTGCCACCTACCTTAACCAGGTACGTGCTCGTGCCGGTTTGGCGGCTTCCGCGTCTACAGATATGCGTGATGCCATTTCCAGGGAGAGAAGAGTTGAACTCGCTTTCGAAAACAAACGCTGGTTCGACCTGGTAAGATCGGGTACAGCTGTTGCGGTAATTACTGCTTACGGCAACCGGATCAAGGCAAATCCACAGGCATATTATTACCCTGAAGGAGCCGTGCCACCAAACAATGCCTTTACCAATATCAGTTTATTGTATGGACTCCCGGCAGATGAGGCAGCATTGAGCCCTTATTTCTAGTTTATTATTGAATCGATGAATGCTTGCCGGATTTCAGTTAATACTATCAACAAAATAAATAGCAAGGTTAGTTGGTGTGTTGAAACGTTGGGAAAATCTTTACATTTTGCTGAGGACTGCAAAGCAACAGTAACAGGTAATAACGGTTGAAGTGGGACAATGATAGAAAAATTGATTTCGAACGATCTGATACATAAATTTGTATATCGTAAATTTTATTAGCCTGCCTTGTAATGTTAGCAGGCAATAATGACCTAACTTAACGTCGTGAACGGGCGTAACAGGGAGGCTATTTATTATGAATTTATTCAGCAAGTTGTTTGAATTTATATTGCATGACAGGCATAATAAACATAAATGCTTAAAAATAAAGTCGCTGAATGAGAACCTGCCTAAATTTACTGCCAGTTGATGTTGTTTAAATCACAATAAATTCTCTAATAATTAGATTACAGCCAATTATGAAAAGTAGCCATTTTTTAAAGAGTGTGGTCATGAACAAAAAACTCCAGGTACTCCTGGTAGTTTTAGGTGTTGTGATTATATCATTTAGTTTTAATAGTGTAAAGGAACTAGGATTTGGTATAACTGGCAAAACAGGCTCCAAGGTGGAAAAACTTAAGCTAATGCCTGATTTTCATGCCGACCATTTATACAGTCCGGGCGAAAACAACCAGGGGTCGTGGGTAGCTATGGCATTTGATGAAAAAGGCAGGATGATCGCCTGTGACCAATATGGTTTTCTTTATCGCATCGTTATACCGCCGGTAGGATCGGATACCAACACCCAGAAAGTAAAAGTTGAAAAGCTCAATATAAATATAGAGGGAGATACCAATACTTTGAAATTAGGGTATGCCCATGGTTTGTTATATGCTTTCAACAGCCTGTATGTAATGGTGAATGATGAAGGGGAAAAAAATCTTAAAAGAAGAAGCGGACTGTACCGCCTGCAGGATACAAATAACGATGACCAATACGATAAGATTACATTGTTGAAATCACTGGAAGGGCAGGGGGAGCATGGAACGCACACTGCTGTATTATCTCCTGATAAAAAGTCGATTTACGTTATAAATGGAAACTTTACCAAGATTCCTGAAATGGATGCCTACAAGGGCCCGTCAAAATGGGATTTTGATAACCTGCTTCCATTGATCAAAGACCCCGGAGGCCATGATAACGTAGTTCAAACCCATGGCGGATGGATTGCTCATACTGATTCAGTTGGCAGTAAATGGGAACTCGTTGCGTCGGGTTTTCGTAACCCATTCGACATGGCTTTCAACGAGGATGGTGAACTATTTACTTACGATTCCGATATGGAGTGGGATTTTGGCTTACCCTGGTACAGGCCTACACGTATTTGCCATGTTACAAGTGGTGCGGAATTCGGATGGCGCCAGGGTACCAACAAATGGTCGCCTTCATGGCCGGATAATTCGCCTCCTATCCTAAACATAGGACAGGGTTCTCCAACCAGTGTCTTTAGCGGACAGACTGCTCGTTTCCCCGATAAATACCGCCATTCATTATTTGCCTTCGATTGGAGCTTCGGCATTGTTTACGCCATCCAGGTACAGCCTGACGGATCTTCCTACAAAGCACAGGCAGAAGAATTCATTTCAGGAGCACCATTACCTTTAACAGACGGAATAATCGGGCCGGATGGAGCCTTGTATTTCCTTCCCGGCGGTCGCAGGATTGAATCTTATCTTTACAGGGTCTATTACAAAGACAATAAACAGCCGAATGAACCACTGGCCGTTACTCCTGCCAATGAGGCTTCTCAGGCTCGTAAATTAAGGCACGATCTCGAGCAGTTTCATGGTGTTACCAGCGATAAGGCAGTGGACGCGGCCTGGCCAAACCTGAAAAACAAAGATCGTTTTATCCGGTACGCGGCACGTGTAGCCATACAGAGCCAACCGGTAAGCCAGTGGCAGGAAAAGGCACTGACTGAAAAAGATCCGCAAATACTTACCCAGGCTATCATTGCATTGGCAAGGTATGGAGATAAAAGTCTTGAGAGCAGGATGTTGAAGTCGCTGATGACGGTCAGTTACAAGCAACTGCCTTCTACGCAACAAATAGACTTTCTAAGGGCGGTTGAATTAACGCTGTTCCGAATGGGCCTTCCAGAAGCAGCGCAAAACACCCAATTAATTGCTTACCTCGGGCCAAATTACCCGGCTGCAAATAACGAGTTGAACAGGTTATTCAGTAAAATACTGGCAACTATCGGTGACCCACAGGTGGTACCTAAAACGCTTGCTTTGGTAGCAACAGCAAAAGACAACGATTCGTTGCAGAAAACTTTTTCCAATTCCAACGACCTTATCATGCGCA
>JBBJOD010000432.1:0-4788 GCA_037721715.1 Chitinophagaceae bacterium
GCATCGTGGTTTGAGAACAAAGCTGCTGACATGCCGAAACGAAGCTGGTGAATGATATCCTGGTGCGTAGGTCGCTCTACTTCTACCGTCAGATAATCACCTCGTCCCAATTCTGTATTTTTTATGGCAATGGGGTACCATGTCATTCCATTGGCCCTTCGTTCTGTTGCCGGTAATGTATGGGTTAGCTGTTCATAGCTTTTCCGTTCTTCCTCTTTTTCAATTTGAAGCAAATCAAAAAGTTGCTTAAAATAGTCCATATCGCAAAGATAATGGCCTGCAAACTTATCTATTTCAAATCGAACAGGCACCATCTCCGGCATCTCCGGCAAGTATTAATACTAACCTGGTCTTTTATTTTTCCAGAGTTTTAAATCGTCCCAGAATATCTGCAATACTTTTTGTTCACCCTTCATATACCCAATTAGTTCTTTTGAAGTATACATCTTGATCGGATTAAAGTCGCCTATGCCATCAGGAGCCGGATCTCCGGTGTTGTGAGTAGTTTTTTTGACGTCAAAAATCACCTTTCTTCGCTCACCCTTAGGCGTTATAGACAGGTAGAACCGCCCATTTTCGTTGTTTCCTTCCTTTAAATAATAATCCATGGTAAACCACTTGCCAATTGGAACTTTTACTTTTTTGTTATTCTCAGACCATATCTCCGTATACTTTTGTTTCCCGTCTTTGAATAACAGGCAATCTTCGGCGTTTAAAATAAATTGAAGATCGCTCTCAGTGTCTATAGGTTTACCGATACCAAGTGTGATACGAAAGCCGAATGGAACAGTCTGGCTCCAGGTGATATTGTTCCAGAATTCAGCGATGGTCAGCCAGGTAATTTTTTTCGGATATCGTCTAACCGCCTGGAAGTCCGGATGTAAAAACACCCTGACACGCTGATAAATTTCTTTAAGTCCGTTGTTTCCATAAACGTTACCCTGAATACGTCCTTTCGTGTTATTTACATTCGGTTCTTTGAGCCAGAATTGCATTACATGATTTTTTGGATTACCAGGTTCCGGGACAATCTTTGCAAATCGCATCGTAGAATCCCCGCCTTCATACTGCAGGTTGAAGTTGCCGATGTTCAGGTGATTATCCAGGTCTGCTACCCAGTCGTTATGAACATTTAGTGAATTATCCTTCCCAACAATATCACTGTTACTGTTTCGGGCAATTACTATGGAGCTGTCTTCAAATCCAGACTGAAAAATCATTTCACCGTTGCCCTGGCCGTTTCTAACAAATTTTGCACAAGAGCCGCAGAATAAAATAAAGCAAATGAATGAGAGAACAGGAACAAATCTCCTCATGTTTTTTAATTTAAAACCGGTTATTTAATATTTTTAAGAATTTTTACGTCCTATCCACCGCCGAATTAAGCTATTTATCATTTCTTAAATTCACACTTTTGCCTGCTTCTGCATTCCTGGGTAATTGGATGGTGAGATGAGAAATGATGCTGCTGCATCCAGATTAATCTTGATCAATCGCTTTTCCTCCATCCTTCAAGGCCGATGGTAATGTCTGGCTGTAATGGGCTCCAAAACTTTCGGTACACCGATCTCAGGATACCACCAGTTGGGACAAATGAAATCATTCTTCAACCAGAAATCTACGCCGGCGATGATCTTGTTTTCAAATTGTTGACTGTCAGTAAATTTAGTGTTAGGTTTTACATAGTGTACTGCCATATTCATCAAACGTGTCAAATGATCATTGACCGGCCAGCCACCCCTTGTTTTGTCTGCACAGTCAATACCTGCCCAGGATCCATTAGCTTTCAGGTTTGCAGCCAGGCTGGAAAGCGCTGTTTCATTTACCTGTACGGAAAGTATGTCTCTAAGTACTTGTAGCTTTAAAACTTTTAACCGGGGATCAACCGGTATAATAGCTACATCCGCTGACACCATCAATCATAACCCTCATTCTTCACTTTGATAATTTGCGCTGCAATGCTAACGGCCACTTCTTCAGGCGTCTGGCTTTTAATCGGCAATCCAATAGGCGCATGGATCTTTTTAATGGCAGTTTCATCATTATTTTTCAAGCGCAGGTCAGCAAATATTTTTGCCACCTTGTATTTGCTCCCCAGCAACCCGATGTATTTAAAATTTTTATTAATCAATGCTTCTAAGGCAATGGCATCTGTACGGTAGCCGAAAGTCATAATCGCAACATAACAGTGATTTCCCGAAACGATCCGATGGGCTAAGCTGCTGTAATCATCCAGCACATCTTTTTCATGGGCGTATTCATTTTGCATCATCGTTTTAAGAGATTTTCTATCATCGAACAAATGAATGTAAAAATCCATTGGCCTCATGATGCGCGACAGCGCCAATGCGCAATGCCCTCCTCCTATGATGAACAATTGATTCCGGTAGCCGATCTTTTCCCGGTACACCCACTTATCAGCAGTTTCAACAGTGAATTCCAGCTCGTTCGCTTCTAAACCGCCTGTGGAAAATTCGATCCCTAGCGGCGACAATTGAAGGGTGCCGTATTTGTTCTGATCCATGCAATTAATAAGCGCCTGTATAGATACTGTATCCCTTTGCCGGACCTGGTATAAAAGAATGGTTTGTTCACCTGAACAAATCATGCCGCTCTGGTTGTCTCCTGCACCTTTTCTATGAACCTGCCTATGAATTGATGACTCACGAGGAGGGTTATTCAGTCTTGCCTTGGCCATTTCTACAAATTTATGTTCCATGATTCCGCCACCTAAAGAACCTTCCATTTCACCTGTTGAATTAACTACCATCATAAATCCTTTTCTTCCGGGGCTGCTACCAGCGCTTTGAAGCACATACAAAAGCATTACAGCCAAATTTTTTTCAAGGCTTTCCCGTATCAGTTTCCAACTGTTCCGGCTCTTCATTTCGTACCGTTTACTAAACTCAAATTAGACGATGTCATGTGCATTCGAGTTTTCCCGTTTAAGTGCAGGTGTTACTATAGGCGATGAATAAAGCGAGAGCAACGCTTTCTCAGGTGTCATTGGAGCAGAAAAGCTGCATGCCGAACCAGGGTTAAATGCTTTAATTGCATGACGTAGCGCAAAAAAGGTTCCAATACCGTACATAAGGGGAGGCTCGCCAACGGCTTTAGAACGCATCAGGCCGAGGTTGTCATCACCCGATTCCATAAAATGAATGCTGATTTCTTTAGGTGCCGAATAGATATCGGGCACTTTATAGGTAGACAGCGAATTCGACCGCAGCCTTCCTGCATCATCATAAATCAGTTCTTCCATAGTCATCCAGCCAATACCCTGCACCAATCCACCTTCCACCTGTCCGCGGTCGATCACCGGGCTGAGTCCGGATCCGATGTCGTGAACGATTTTAACCGCATCCACTTCATAGATACCCCTTAGGCAGTCAAGGGTCACCGTGGTAATCGCCGTTCCATACACATGGTACGCAAATGGATGGCCCTTCTCCTTCGAATGATCGAAGTGGATACCCGGCGTGGAATAATGAGCGTGTTCGCTTAGGCTTACCCGTTGTACATAAGCCATCATGACTAACTTCTCCCAGGTGATATCCGTTTGTTGCCCATTAAGCCATATATGTTCATTGCTGAATTCAACGAGCGATATATCGGTGTTGAGGGCATCGGATGCTACTTTTTTTAAGCGGTTCATAATAGTGGTACAAGCCATTGATACCGCCTTGCCATTGAGGTCTGCGGTTGCGCTGGCTGCAGATGGAGAAGTGTTGGCAATTCGGAACGTACTTGTTGTATTCACTTTTATTTTGGCAGGATCAATTGACAAAGTAAGTGCAGCTACCTGCAGCATTTTGGTATTGACACCCTGTCCCATCTCTACCGCGCCTGTGCTAAGATTTACACTGCCATCGGTAAACACATGAACCAGCGCCCTTGCCTGGTTCATGAAGGTTTTCGTAAAGGAGATCCCAAAGCAGACCGGCATAAATGAATAACCTTTTTTGAATAATTTGTTATTCGCATTAAATACCGCTATCTGGCTTAACATGTCATCTTTATCATACAATTGTGTCGCTTTTTGCCAAACATTAACCGCTTCGCTTTTTGCGATTTGACCAAAGGGAAACTGGTTTCCTGTCTGCAACAAGTTAAGCAATTGAATTTGCTCGGCAGGTATGCCTATTCCCTCTGCGGCTTTTGCGATGGCGGCCTCGATTACAAACATGCCTTGTGGCCCGCCGAAACCACGGAAAGCAGTATTGGGTGGCAGGTTGGTCCGGCAGCTGTACGCCGTGGCATGCACGTTAGGGATAAAATAAGAGTTAGTACAATGAAACAACGTGCGTTCCATAACAGCTGGCGATAGATCTGCTGCGGCACCGGCATTTTGGTAAAATACTACTTCGTAAGCTTTTATTTTCAGGTCCCTATCCAGCCCTATCTTAAAATCTGATGAGTATGGATGGCGTTTACCTGTCATATACATATCTTCCAGTCGAAAGTTGCGAGAGCGCACAGTATTGCCCATGCGTTGGCCTGGTCTTCCTTGCCTCCAAAACCTCCACCCAGGCGGGCAACGTCTATTTCAAGCCGATGCATGGGAATGCCCAGTACATGCGCCATATGCCTTTGTACGGCGGTAGGCCCTTGTGTAGAAGAAATAACCCTTATTCCTTTATTCTCAGCAGGGAAACTGTATGCACCCTGCGTTTCAATATACAGGTGTTCCTGACCGTTAGTTTCTGCGGTACCTTCAAATATGTGCAGACATTGGCTCCAGGCCTGTTGTGTGTTCCCCAAGACAAAACTGCGGGAGGGAACAATCAG
>JBBJOD010000433.1:0-4787 GCA_037721715.1 Chitinophagaceae bacterium
CTTACGAAAAGATGATTCTGTTGATTTTTATTTTCGTACACCTATCGATTTTGATGGGCCCTGTCAGTCATTAACTCGTAGTGAGCCCGTTTAACTACTGCTGCTTTCCAATTCATGTATTTCGTTTCGAAACACCACTACTCCATCGAATACATCTACCAGCACCGGTTGCGATTTATCTATGACTCCGGCAAGTATTTTTTTACTTAAGGTGTTAACAATCTCTTTCTGTACAAGGCGCTTTAAGGGCCTTGCACCATACTGCGGGTCGAAGCCATTGTCTGCCAGGTAATCAACCGCATATTCGCTAAATTCGAGACGGATTCCACTTTTGAAAACCAGGTCTTTTAATTGTTGTAACTGGATCTTTATAATACCTTTTATTTCTTTCTTCAAAAGAGGCTGGAACATAATTACCTCGTCTATCCGGTTAAAAAACTCTGGACGAATGGTTTGCCTAAGCAGTTCAAGCACTTCGCGTTTGGTATTGTCTACTACTTCCTCTTTGTTCTTCTCGTTAACGTCCTCAAAATTGGCCTGGATGATATGGCTGCCAATATTACTGGTCATAATTATGATTGTATTCTTGAAATTAACCACCCGGCCCTTGTTATCCGTTAACCGGCCATCATCAAGAACCTGTAATAAGATGTTGAAGACATCGGGATGCGCCTTTTCAATTTCGTCCAGTAATACCACACTATATGGCTTGCGGCGAACCGCTTCAGTCAGCTGTCCACCTTCATCGTATCCAACATAACCTGGCGGTGCCCCAATCATGCGGCTTACCGTATGTTTTTCCTGGTACTCACTCATATCTATACGTGTCATCATACCGTCATCATCGAACAGGTATTCTGCCAACGCTTTAGCCAGCTCTGTTTTTCCTACACCAGTGGTGCCCAGGAAAATGAAAGAGCCAATGGGTTTCTTTGGATCCTGCAGGCCCGCCCTGCTCCTCCGGATGGCATCCGCTACCGCTTCAATTGCTTCATCCTGCCCTACCACGCGTTTGTGCAACTCGTCCTCCAGGTTGAGCAATTTGTCTTTTTCGCTCTGCATCATCTTACTTACTGGAATACCAGTGGCCTTGGCAACATTTTCAGCGATGTCTTCGGAGTCCACTTCCTCTTTTAGCAGTCGCTTCTCACTGATCTGGTCCAGTTCGCTAGTGAATGTGTCTACAATTTTCTCCTGCTCTTTTACCTTACCATACCTGATCTCCGCAACTTTTCCATAGTTCCCTTCCCGTTCAGCTTTTTCAGCCGCTTGTTTAAGATTTTCTATTGATGCTTTAGCGTTCTGGATTTTTTCAACAATCTCTTTTTCCTGCTGCCATTTGGCTTTGAAAGTGTCGCGCTTCACGGAAAGGTTGGCAATTTCGGTACTTAGTTCTTTCAGCTTCGGCTCATCACTCTCTCGTTTAATGGCCTCTCTTTCAATCTCCAGCTGGCGAATACGCCTTTCCAGTTCGTCTAGTTCTTCAGGCATGCTATTCATTTCAAGACGAAGCTTAGCCGCACTCTCATCGATCAGGTCAATGGCCTTATCTGGCAGGAAACGATCGGTAATATACCGATGCGAGAGTTCTACTGCAGCAATAATCGCTTCGTCCTTTATGCGCACATGATGGTGCGTCTCATAACGGTCTTTCAGACCGCGCAGGATGGAAATCGCATCTTCCACATCTGGTTCGTTAATAACAACTTTCTGAAAGCGACGTTCTAACGCCTTGTCTTTTTCAAAAAATTTCTGGTATTCGATTAGGGTAGTCGCACCTATGGCCCGCAATTCTCCGCGGGCAAGGGCCGGTTTAAGAATGTTTGCAGCATCCATCGCGCCTTCTCCACCCCCGGCACCTACCAGTGTATGTATCTCGTCTATAAATAAAATAATTTCTCCATCACTCGTTGTCACTTCCTTGATTACACTTTTAAGGCGTTCTTCAAATTCGCCCTTGTATTTGGCACCGGCAATCAGTTGGCCGAGATCAAGTGCATAAATGATCTTTGATTTGAGGTTCTCCGGCACATCACCGTTTACAATACGATGGGCAAGCCCCTCAGCAATGGCGGTTTTGCCAACTCCAGGCTCCCCTACAAGGATGGGGTTATTTTTATTCCTCCGCGAGAGTATGTGAAGTGTTCTTCGTATTTCGTCATCACGGCCTATAACAGGATCCAGTTTATTGGCCCGGGCCAGTTCATTTAAGTTCTTTCCATATTTATTTAATGCATTGAATTGCGTTTCAGATGTCTGCGACGAAATAGTAGAGCCTTTTTTAAGATCTTTTATAGCCGCTATCAATCCTTTTTCTGTAAGGCCAGCGTCTTTAAGTAATTTCGCGGTATTGTCCGAACCCTGTACAATGGCAAGAGCCAGGTGTTCAACGCTTACAAACTCGTCCTGGAAAGTCTTCAAGGTTCCGGCAGCCCTGAGCATAACATTATTAAGGTCTCGGCTGATAGTTTGTGCCGGCTCAGTGCCCTGGATTTTTGGTAGTTTGCCAATACTTTCATCGAGCTTGCTGGCTACAAACGGAATATTTACATTACTTTTTTTCAATAAAAATTCTATCGGGCTATCATCTTCTTTTAGCAAGGCCTTCAGCAGATGTTCTGTTTCGATAATCGGATTCTGATTATTAAAAGCAATTTGCTGCGCTTGCTGAACTGCTTCTTGTGATTTTATTGTCAGGTTATTAAGATTCATGGTTTGCTTATTTAGTGTAAGTGAAACAACCGGATACCTTTAAAAAGATGGTGAGTGAAGGACTGCTAATTATTTCTCAATTCATAGTATGAGAAGATTATTGACCCTACAAATACTTACTTTACATCTTATTAGCAGATCTATTTCGAAAGTCTATACCCATGGAGCAAATTCTAATCCAGAACAAATTTCAGGTAATTATGTCATTAAAACGAGGCGCTTCCTGCTTGAATTACAGCATCTTGCTTGTATTCATGTTAATGTTACAGGTTACCTATGCGCAATATAATTTTAATCAGGTTGATGAGCTGCTTGCGGCAAGAACGAAAGCGCTGGGTGGCAAGGTTGTTACCCTGGTTAGTAAAGACGGAGCATTGATTTATAAAAAAGAAATTGGTGACGACTTCAAGTCAGAAACACCCGAGCCAATTGGTGCCAGCAGCAAATGGCTCACTGCAGCACTCGTTATGACTTTTGTTGACAAGGGAGAATTGCGGTTAGATGACCCGGTTAGCAAATACCTTGCAAGCTTCACAGCGTATAGTAAAAGTTTTATTACTATCCGTCATTGCCTTAAAGAAATTACAGGCATAGAATCAGAACCCAAGAAAATTTCAAAAATGTTGCAAAGGAAAAAGTTCGAGTCGCTTGCCGAAGAAGTCGATTATTATGCGTCTCATAAAGATATCGTCAACTCTCCGGGAAAGGAATTTTACTATGGAGAGATCGGGTACAATACAGTAGGCCGTGTGCTGGAAGTAATAGCAAAACGAAAAACGTTTTCCAAATTGATGCAGGAAAGGATTACCAGGCCGCTGGCGATGAAAAAAACAAGCTTTTCACGGGAAGCAGGTGCTGAAAATCCTGCCAATGGTGCTGTTTCAACAGCAGGGGATCTGATTAAGTTTATGACCATGCTGTTGAATAATGGCGAATTCAACGGCAAAAGGATTCTCAGTAAGGAAGCCATTTTGGAAATGGAAAAGTCACAGGTAAGTTCAATACCGGTTAAATATTCACCCAAGATCACCCAGGGTTTCAAATATGGCTATGGTGTCTGGATACAGGAAACAGATAAAAATGGAAATGCATCCGTTATAAGCTGCCCGGGCATTAACGGAACCTGGCCTTATATTGACAGGTGCCGCAACTATGCGGCAGTCGTATTCACCCGGCAACAGGACAGCGAGCAAAACGCTACAGTTTTTATGGAGCTAAAAAGTAAAATTGAAAGCCAGTTGAAGGGCGTGTGTAATTAGTTCATGAATTCGTACAGCCACTGTATCGGAATCGTGCAGTGTAAAGGGTTCGCTTTTTATTAAGTTGTTGTTTATTAACCAAATAGGGTTCTGGCACTTTCTTGTAAACTACCAGTTAGTTTTATAACGTAATTAACCAGTTATAAAAGAAATGCCATGCTAAAAACCACCTAATCATAGCCTTCCGGACTTTCATTAGAAACAAAGCATCTTCAACCATTAATATTCTAGGTCTTGCCATCGGTATTGCCACCTGCTTAATCATATTACTTTTCGTACAGAATGAACTAAGTTTCGACCGCTTCAACGAAAAAGCAGACCGCATGGTGCGTGTTTTTTCATAGGCACCGTACAGGGACAAACAATGAAAGAAGCGAATGTGATGCCCCCGACAGCACAAACGCTTCAAAGGGACTATCCTGAAGTGCTGGAAGCTACGCGATTACGAATGGGCAGTTCACCTATCATTATTTACAATCAAAAGACATTTAAGGATGACGCTTTTGCATTTGTAGACTCCAATTTTTTCCAGGTATTTACACTTCCTGTCATTAAAGGGCAGGCAACTACGGCCCTCCGGGAGCCAAATACCATTGTGATCAATACGGACATGGCGTAGAAATATTTTGGTAATGATGAACCTATTGGCAAAATGCTGGCTATTCAAGGGGAAAACACCGTACTAAAAGTAACCGGGGTAATTAAGAAAGTACCGGTTAATTCCCTTCCTTGAGCGTATATCGCCCCCTGGTGATGGTTTTAGGTAATAATCCGGGAAGTATGATCGTGAAGGCTAAAAAACAGGATTTAACCGGG
>JBBJOD010000031.1:0-17077 GCA_037721715.1 Chitinophagaceae bacterium
CAAAGATGTAGGAGAGGGTACAGGCCTGGGGATGTCTATCGTATACAATATAATGAAGAAACACAATGGTCACATAGTGGTTAATACCGTCCTGGGCAAAGGCACTGAATTCATTTTGGATTTGCCAATTATTCATTCATAAATACCAATATCTAAAAGTGGCAGAGCTAGAGAAAATAAAGGTTTTGTATATTGACGATGAGGTAAATAACCTAATCGGCTTCAAGGCGTCTTTCAGGCTTGATTACAAAATCTTTACAGCTAACAATACGCCTGAAGCGTTACTGCACCTAAGTAAGCATCCGGATATACGGGTTATATTTTGCGACCAGCGAATGCCGGATAAAACCGGTGTTCAGTTTTTTAAGGAAATTAAAAGCATCTATCCTCATCCTATCAGGATTTTATTAACCGGGTATACTGATATCGAAGCAGTCATCGAAGCAATTAATCTCAGCAACATATTCAGGTATGTTACAAAGCCATGGATAGATGCTGATATTATTTCTTCCATTGAAGAAGCGAGCAGGTTCTACATGGCAAATTCTATGATCTTCATTAAGAATGAAGAACTACAAAAAGCTTATGATGAGCTGGATAAATTTGCCTACAGTGTTACACATGACGTGCGCGGCCCATTGCTAAGCATCCTCGGTGCTATAGATGTAGCACAGTATGTTGATAATATTCCTGACCTGCGAGACATGTTGAAAATGATGGAAGAGTCCGTTAAAAATCTTGACAGTTACATACAAAATATTCATGATTATCACAATGTAAAGCGGGGTGAATTACATATTGAGGAAATAGACTTCAACGAGATTGTTAAAGAGCAGGAAGAGATTTTCAAGCTCACATCCAGGCTGAAAAATATTAAACTGGCTATCAATGTGGTTCAGCACGAGCCTTTTCGTTGCGATAAAATTTCATTAAAGATGATACTGAACAATCTGCTGTCTAACGCGTTTAAATTTCAAACCAAGGATAACAAGGATAAATGTGTAGATTTAAATATTCAAGTAGCTACAGGAACGGCAATCATTTATGTGAAGGACAATGGGATAGGAATTCATTCAAACGATATTGGCGAGATATTCAACATGTTTTACAGGGCGACTACTGAACAGAATGGAGCGGGCTTCGGCCTATACAATGTAAAAGATGCATTAATCAAGCTAAACGGCGAAATAACAGTTCAATCCGAACTTGGTGAGGGATCTGTCTTTAAAGTTTCCATTCCAAATAAATAATTTAAGCAACATGACAGCACGCAAACGACACTTTATTGTTATAGACGATAATAAGCTGGATTGTTTCATTGCTGAAAAAATAATCCTTAATACCGGCGTCAGTGAAAAAATAAGCGTTTTTGACGATGCAAGAAAGGCACTTGAGTATATCAGGGAAGAAATAGATTTTACCCCTGGTAGCAAGCTGGTGATACTGGTAGATATCCAAATGCCAATGATGAATGGCTTTGAATTCGTGGAAGCTTTTGAGTCGTTGCCTGAAGAAACCAGGAATAAGTTTGTTGTTTTTATGCTCACGTCATCGATCAATCAAAGCGACCTTAACCGCATCAGTAATTACACTTCCGTTCTCCAGTTATTAAATAAGCCGCTGTCAGTTGTTAAACTTACATCAATGATGGCTGTGCTTTCATAGGTAATTCTTCAAATTCTACAATCAGGGTACCGGATCAGGAGATGAGCTTTTGACGCAGAAGGAATTCGAGCTGGTCATTTGAAAGTGCCAGTTTTTCATTCAATTCTTTTATTTGTTGTTTGTCAGTAAATACTTCATACGCCCTCTTTATCGTTAGATTTATTTCATCTTCAATCCAGGGCTTGGCAAGATAGTGGTAAATTTTTCCTTTGTTAACTGCATCAATCACTGCGTTCATGTCGGAATAACCTGTAAGCAGGATACGCACGGGATCAGGATATAAATGTAGAACTCTCTCAAGAAATTCAATACCGGTCATTTGCGGCATGCGCTGGTCGGTAATAATTATTTGGAACACTTTTTTCTCCATAATTTTCAAAGCTTCACCTCCGCTAAGTGCAATGACAACGTTGTGCTTCAAACGAAAAGTGGCTTTAAACGACATCAGGTTATGTTCCTCATCATCCACGTAAAGGATATTGATTTTATTTTCTATCATCTGGATACAGTTGGTTAGATATACCGATTGTGCATATGTAATCAAAACGAGTTTATATATTAAAAATTACTTATGTCTTATACATTATTTTCATTTTATCCGTTTATATTAGAAACGAATAATAAACTTTAATAAAAAAGGAGCAGCAGATTAAAAACTCTAGCACAATCAACAATACCAATGAGGTTTGTACCCCCTTATTTTTCCGAATGCATAATTCTTTGGATAAAGCCGCCATGCAATACCTTATAAAACATGAGCCCGCTCTAATTATTCGTGACGAAATGGAAGGACAATTACGGGAATTGATAAAGTCAAATAATCCGTCTGTTAAAATAAAGATGGAGGCTTACCCGGCGTTGTTGCAACAACACCTTAACGGCAGAGCCATGAATGAATATGGTGTCTGGATTTACTATCCATGGAACAAATGCCTGGTTCATCTTTTGGACGAAGAAGAATTTATTGAAGTAAGAACAAACAGGAATCGTTACAAAATCACACGTAATGAGCAAAATATACTTCTTGGAAAAAAGATCGGTATCATCGGTCTCTCCGTGGGCCAGTCCATTGCATTAACACTTGCCATGGAACGAACCTGCGGCGAATTACGGCTCGCCGATTTTGATACCGTAGAATTAAGTAACCTCAATCGGATACGTACCGGCCTTCATAACCTCGGATTAAAAAAAACAGTTATTGCTGCACGTGAGATATGTGAAATTGATCCATACCTGCGTGTAAAAACATTCAACAACGGACTTGCAAGCGACAACATCGACGAATTTTTTATGGCAGGGGGTAAGTTAGATTTATTGGTAGAGGTGTGTGATGGGTTGGATATCAAAATAATCAGCCGTTTCAAGGCCCGCGAACTGCAGGTTCCCGTAGTTATGGATACGAATGACCGGGGCATGCTCGATGTTGAGCGTTATGACCTGGAGCCCGACAGACCGATTCTGCACGGACTAGCAGGCGACCTGGATCCGTCTAAAATAACAAATCTTACCAATGAAGAGAAAATTCCCTATATCGTTAAAATGATTGGCGCGGAGACGATCTCAACCAGGCTGAAAGCATCCATGCTGGAGGTGGAACAATCAATTAACACCTGGCCACAGCTTGCCTCGTCAGTAACACTGGGAGGAGCAATTACCACGGATGTTTGTCGCAATATTTTTTTAGACCAGTTCCACGATTCAGGCAGGTACTATATAGATACGGAATCGATCCTCAAAGACAAGTCACAGCAACAGGTAATCCCTGAGTCAAATACATATGGAGAGCCTGCCCTTCTTACTTTGACTGACCTGGAAGAGATAGCTAGTAAGTATATTTCACACCCTGTTCCAGCGGGACTGGAAAATAACGAACTGCAGCAACTGGTAGAAGCGGCATGCCTCGCGCCTTCCGGGGGCAATGCTCAACCCTGGAAATTTCTTTATAAAAATAATAGCCTCTACATTTTTCATGATGCTCACTATTCCCATTCCCTGCTTGATCACAAGAACCTCGGATCGTATGTAGCGTTTGGCGCAATGCTTGAAAATATCGAGATCAAAGCAGCGTCAATAGGTTTAGCCGCCATCCCGGTTATCTTTCCAGTTGACTCGGAAAAACGCTTGATTGCGGTGGTGAATTTTGATAATAAGATTACGGAAACTACTTACGACTACCTGGCTCCAGTCATAGGAACAAGAATGACAAACCGTAATACTTCGGTAAGAACAAGTCTTAAAGCCGACGACGCCGGGGCGCTGCGTTTAATTGCCTCTACCGTAGCGGAGGCCAGCCTCAGCTTTTATGATTCAGTTGAATGTCTTAACGAGTTCGCTGAGATTTTAACGAATACTGAAAGACTCCGTTTTTTACACCCCCGAGGGCACTATGATACTTTTGTGAAAGAGCTGAGATTTACAAAAGAGGAGGTTACTGCAACGTCAGATGGATTGGATGTGAACACACTGAATGTAAAGCCAAGTGACATTGCAGCACTTGGAATTGCTAAAGACCCGGCTGCCATTTCCTTTCTACACCAGATGCACAAAGGTTCCGGATTTAAAAAAATTACGCGTGAAAACATACTTACAGCTTCGGCAATAGGTGTTGTGAGTATGAATGGGCACGATGCCCTGCATTTCTTGCAGGGAGGTCGTGCTGTTGAGCGGGTTTGGCTCGAAGCAAATTACCGTGCCATCGCACTACAACCCATTTCGCAAATTGTGTTTATGACAGAACTTGCAATGGAAAAAGACAACAAGGAGTTTAATTGCTACGAACAGGAAGAAATGGCCTCTATAAGACAAAGATTCAAGATCATAACCGGATTGGCAGATAACCGTTACCCGGTTTTTGTATTTAGGCTTTGTTACGCGCAGGTGCCTGCGGTTCGTTCTTTAAGGAGACCGCTTACAGATGTTTTTTTTAAAAGCGGGTATTAATTACATCAATTAATAAACTGTCATCGATGCTTTTTTAAGCATCATTTATATCTAGTATATGTTACGAATCCGTTCCTTTAGAGCTATAAATGATCTGGAATCCTGTAAATTATTTGCGGAAGGTCATGCGAAAGTTCTACTTGACTACGGTGTTACGAAGGTAACCTCGTCAAGTACAGACTGGTTCTACAATCCCTCTGTTTATGCCATGATCGCTGAAAGATCCGACACGGGAGAGATTGTGGGCGGAATACGCATACATGTTGCCGATGATAAAATCCGGTTGCCGATGGAAGACGCTATCTCAATTGTAGATAAAGGTGTTTATGACCTGATTCATGAGTATACTTCTGACGGTACCGCCGAACTTTGCGGGCTCTGGAACTCAAAAACAACTGCAGGTTTAGGAATTGGCAGTTATTACCTGATGCGAGCAGGCATTGGTGCGGCTTTCCGGCTTAATCTTAAAACACTCTTTGCCTTATGTGCCCCTCACACATTGAAAATAAGTGTAGAAAAGGGATTTGAAGTTGAGAAATCAATTGGTAAAGAAGGCACTTTCATTTATCCTAAACTAGACCTGGTGGCAACAAGTATCATTATCAAAGACCTGGAAAACCTTCCCCATGCACTGCCCAGGGAGAGAGAACTCATTATGGAGCTAAGGCGCAATCCACACCTCATTCGTACGGAAGACGGTCCTAAAGGGGAGATCGAAATAATTTATGACCTCCTTAATTTTGACAGGGCTTTTAATGGTGAAAAATTATTACATACCATTGAAGATGTGCTGGTATGAGCTTTTTACCAACACGAACCGTTGAACCTATTCTTAACCCTCTTCAAAAGGTTTAGACACAGCACTCAACCTTTACCTTGCATTCACATTGCTGGTAGTACCCTTTCTTTGAACAGTAGATTTTAGTGGCTTTGCCGGCTTATTCTTTTTTTCTATCACCTCACGCCCACCTTCGAATCTTACCCAATTGATGGCTGCCATATTCTTATTGGGCTCCTTATCTTTTAGAAATACAAAAAACACATCATGGCGCCCACCGGGATTAATAATAGCGGACCTAATCTCCGTCGGTTTATTGAAGGCACCGGTAGCTTTGTAGTCAGCGGTGCTGATTAAGGGCCCTTTAGCAGAATCAATGTGGACTTCTATGCGTGCCTCAATGTCACGGGATGCATAATTATACGTTATGCTATCAACGTCTTTCAGGTCAATATTTTTAAAGGCGAAAAATGAGTTGTTATTAATACCACTTATTCTTCTTCCTTGTTTTTGGGCACCTGAAACGATGTCTGCTTCTATAGCCTGTAGTTTAGCAGGTCGGAGTAATAAAGTTGCCTTATTTGTTAATGGAGTGATGGCACCACCTTTGTCTGTATACGCGGCAGTAAGTAGATAACGTCCTTCATCAGGTGCTGCCAGGTGTTCATTCATCAATGCGGAACCCTGCTGGGGAAGTTTAAGATCGTCTTTGGTATTGGAAACAGAAATAACATACTTAACCATTTCCGTTGTCTCTTCCTTCGACAACTGGGGGTGAGCGCTCATGGCATGCTGGCCCCATACACCCCCGCCGCCTGTAATCACTTTATTTACAAGATACCCTATTGCGTTTTTGTCGTTCTTATATTTCATGGAGACATCCATAAACGAAGGGCCGACAGACTTGGCGTTTAGCTGGTGACAAGCTCTACAGTCACTCATGGCGATCATGTTCTTGCCCATGTTGTAATTCTCATTGATTTGCTGGTGGCCTGCCGCCTGCTCGTTACTAGCCACCTTTGGGATATATGTCAATCCTACTTTCAGATTTTTGGCATCAATGACGTTATCTTCCTTATCTGAAATCGAAACAGCATAATCGATCAATGTGCTTTTTTTGAAGAAGAAGGTACTGTTACTAACCGTTGAAATGCTTACCTGTGGTAAGGTGTTTCCGACCTTGATAACAAGAGTATCGGTGCTGCTTTCGCCGCTTCCGTCTGTTATCTTTAAGACAGCGTTGTAGATTCCATTCTTCGTGAAAGTATAAGAAGTATTTGGTGTGGCAGCAGCAACTGCATTTCCTTCAAAGCGCCACTCGTATTGCAGTTTGTCATCATCATCGTAATCAAAACTTCCAGAACTGGTAAAATTCACTTTGAAAGGTGTAAGTCCTATTGTGTCCCTGGTTGTAATTTTAGCCATGGGTGCACGGTTGCCAGGATTGTAGTCGATTCGTACTAGTCGTGCATCATCATTATCAATTCCGTAAACTGAACCGTATTCGAGCATGTACATAGTGCCGTCCTGGCTGAATTCAATATCTACGGGGCGACGAAAATCGCCATTGGTTTGCATAAATGGCTCTATGCGCTTGTAGTTGTTGTTTTCATCAAACCGCAGTGCGAAAACCCAATTACGCATCCAATCATAAACAAACAATGCTTTGTCGTAAAATGCAGGCAGCTTAGATGCGGAATTACTGGTACCCTCGAAGTGATATACCGGTCCACCCATAGCGCACCTGCCGCCCTGGCCAAGGTCAGGAAATTCATTCGACCGGTTATAAGGATACCATATCATAGGTTTATTGGGAGCCGGCAAATTTTGGATGCCGGTGTTATTGGGCGAATTATTTGAAGGCCCACTAACATCAAACAGGGCCCCTATAGCTTTAGTAGCAAAATCAGAATCATGATAAGGCTTGTTATCACCCACAAAATAAGGCCACCCGTAATTGCCTGCTTTTTTAGCCTGGTTAAATTCGTCATATCCCCTTGGGCCATGAGCTGCATCCTCGCCGGCATCTGGGCCTACTTCACCCCAATATAAAATGGAAGTGGCGGTATCAACAGTTATACGGTAGGGATTACGGCATCCCATTACAAATATCTCCGGGCGCGTACCCGCCGTTCCTTTCGGAAATAAATTTCCCTCAGGAATGCTGTAACTGCCGTCCGACTCAGGATGAATGCGCAGTATCTTCCCCCTAAGGTCGTTAGGGTTACCGGCTGACCGCTGTGCATCATAAGTATGGCGGCCTGGCCTTTCGTCCAACGGGGCATACCCTGCAGATTCAAAGGGAACGGTGTTGTCGCCGGTAGAGATAAAAAGATTTTTATACCTGTCCCATGCAAGCGATCCTCCTGTATGGGCACTCACTTCCAGGTCGACAGGAATTTTGATGATAACTTTTTCGGAAGTTGTATCCAGATAGCCATTTTGGTTAAGTGTAATTCGCGAAACATTTTGATGAAACTGCTCTCCTGTTGAAGAACTGTAAAAAAAGTAAATGTTATTGTTGGCATTAAAATCCAGATCCAGCGTGATGCCAATAAGCCCGTTTAAATACTTATTTACAGCCATGGCCGGAAACCTTCTTAACAGCCTGGTCTTTTTGCCCACCGGGTCATACATGTAGAAATTTCCAGACCGCTCGGTAAAAAATACCCGGCCGTCAGGAGCCACAGCTAATTCCATTGGCTCATTCAGGTCGTTCGAAAGAACAGTTTTTGTGAAACGGTTGTCTTCAGGTGATCTTACTGCATATGCTTTTGCATAATCAAGCACGTTATTACCCATTGCATATTTGATTCCTTCCAAAAGGTGGCGGAGGTATAAAGGATCACGAAAACTTTCGTTCGTATGTCCCATACCGGTATAAAATGACCTGCCCCCATCAAAAGAATGGTACCAGGCGATTGGGTGATTGTTGTTATTTTGACCTCCCTGGTACGAGCTCTCATCCAGCGTTGCCAAAACTTTGATATCAGGATTGATGCTTTTGTAATTATACCATTCATCTGTGCGTTCCCATCTTTCCGGCAAAAAGCTTGTGGATGGATTGGATCTGTCTGACACCTGCACAACTGCTTTCTGGGTTCTAGGGTGGCTTAAAAAATAGGCACCTACCAGTTTATTATACCAGGGCCAGTCATACTCGGTATCAGCAGCGGCATGAACTCCTACAAATCCACCTCCGGACTGTATATATCTTTCAAAGGCAACCTGTTGATCACCATTGAGCACATTCATCGTGGTACTTAAGAAAATGACTGCGGCATAATGTTTCAGGCTGTCATCTACAAAGTAATTGGCATCAACGGTGGTATCGACGATGAAATTATTTTCATCACCCAATTTCACCATGGCAACAGAGCCGGCCGAAATAGACTCGTGATGATACCCTTTTGTTCTTGCAAATACCAATACCCTGGCTTTTGAAACAGGGGCAGGTGGTATGTCGGGCGCAGGAACTGCGGTTTGTGATTTTTTACTGATACAGGCGTAAAGTACAATCGAAACGCTGAGTACGGTAAAAACAACAAGCAATAGTTTTGTTCTTGGCAGCATCTATTTAGTCTTATGGTTGTTTAAAAATGGCGGTAAAAATTAGTGTAAAAAGGTTGATCGTCAAAAAACGAAAATAGTTATCTAAATAAAACTTTCGACATACTTTCAAATAAAGCCGTTTCTACCACTTCGAAGTACTATTTATGCAACGATAAATTAAGGTTTACAGATTAGAGCGTGGTATATTCGTCAGGGTTCTCTAACGCCTTCAGTTTGCCTCGAGAGTTGCAGCAGACATCAATTCTCTTCGAAATGAAATATATACGATAATTATAATGCCATAACAGATTATTTTGACAATATCAGCATCTCCGCTTACCTGGATGCAATTGGTTTGCACGCATATTTCCACGGGACAATTTTTACTTTGCGGGTAAGCATTGCAGCGGCAACTTCCAGGGTTTCATGAATGCAGCTGCCGAAACGGGGCGAAAACGGCCGATGTTATCATCCAAAATATTAAACTGGGGAATAACGTCCTGTTGTAATCAGGCAAATAATCAAATAGCAAAGCGACTTCCGTGGAGTACTTGGTGGAGTAGGTGAGTTGCCTGCTAATTTTTAAGCAACGGAATTTTTTTAGCCAATGCCTGTTAATTTAAATAATTTTAAATCAAATTAAACATATGAAAAGACGTGGTTTCATTAAAGCCTCCTTATTCTCCGGCACTTTAGTTGGTGCCTTACCCATAGTGGGCCTTGCAAATAATGCAGTTGAAGTGGAGAAAAAATCAGGGCCGGAATTTTATGAACTCCGGGTTTACAGTTTGAAAAATAAAGCGCAGCAGCAGCTGGTCGAAGATTTTTGGAAGGAGGCAGCCATTCCTGCGCTTAACCGGATCGGCAGCAGAAAAATAGGTGTATTTACTGAGCAGAAGCCGGAAGGCCAGACAAAATTATTTGTTGTCATACCATTTAGTTCCATTGAAAATTATATAACATCCACGGCCAGGCTGTTGTCTGATGTCAACTATCAGCAGGCAGGTGCGGCCTACCTGAATGTCACTGCTGCCGAACCTGCGTATGAACGTGTACAAAGTTCTTTGCTACAGGCGTTTGCGGGATTGCCACAGATGGTTGTGCCCGAGAATAAACCGCGTTTATTCGAACTACGCCGTTACGAAAGTCATAGTGAAAGCGCAGGAAAAAAGAAAGTGGAAATGTTTAATAAGGGAGGAGAGATCAGCATTTTCAAAAGGGTAGGGCTAACACCAGTGTTTTTTGGAGAAACAATTTTTGGGGAAATGCGTCCTAATCTTACCTATATGATCACATTTGATGATATGGACGAACATGACCGCAACTGGAAAGTTTTTGGCAGCGACCCTGAATGGAAAAAGATAAGCGCGCTACCGGAATACAAGGATGCAAAAATAGTTTCACGTATTACGAGGACCTTCCTTCTCCCCACTTCATTTTCGCAAGTATAGCCGGCTTGGTCAAATTTTACCAGGTGTCAGGGCATTTATTCCATCGACAAGATCAACGCATTAAACTTGTAGTAGTTCAAGGTGTCTTAAGCTTACAACTTTTAAGGATTACGAAATTAAAATCATGAAAGCTACTCTTAAACCTTTCCTACTCTTAATAGTAACTCTTGCGTTTACTACGCTGTTGTCGTCCTTTTTGGCAGTACAGCCTCCTTCAAATACCGCAATAAGTTTTCCTTACAAAAAGGCAGGCCTGTCTGAACGTGAGGCCGCAGCACATTTGCTAAGCCGGTTTGCTTTCGGTGCTATACCGGGTGAGATCGATGCCGTGGTTTCCATGGGACTCGAAAAATGGTTTGAACAACAATTAGGAGCCAGCTTACCTGATGATGCCTTCACCCGGATGTTGGATGAATATGATGCATTGAAACTAAGTAACACTGAAATTATTAATATTTATCCAAAAGGTGCGCAGGTGCTTCGGATGGCCATCCAGGACGGTTTCCTAAATAAGGACTCGGTAAACAAATCGGAGAAAAAAGAATACAAACAACAACTCGCGGCTTACATGCAGCAAAAAGGGCTAAAGCCTCAGCAGGAATTATTCAGGCAATTCTTCAACCAAAAAATATTACGAGCAACCTATTCTAACAACCAGTTGCAGGAAGTGCTTACCGACTTTTGGTTCAATCATTTTAATGTTTCTCTTTCAAAAAATGATTGTGCTGCATTTATTCCCAACTATGAAAGAGATATCATACGTCCGAATGTGTTAGGCAAATTTGAGACGATGCTGCTGGCTACTGCTAAATCACCAGCCATGCTTTTATACCTGGACAATTTCAGTAGTTCAGGTTCTAATGAGGATAACGAAAAGAGGGGAGGTGAGCAGATGCAACAAAGACGAATTAACAGTAGGCAAATGCAAACAGGTGATTCATCACAGTCAGCCATGGTCAAAAATAAATTTTTGAAGTTAAAAAAGTCGCAGGGACTTAATGAAAACTACGCACGCGAGGTAATGGAGCTGCATACGCTGGGCGTAGACGGAGGCTATTCGCAACAGGATGTGACCCAGGCCGCACGTGTGCTGACAGGATGGACGATTTCTCCAATGGGAAACAATGGATATGGAAACACCGCAAAAAAAATGGTTGAAAAAGTAGGAGAGGAGAGATTGGTGCAGCGGGGGTTTGTGCATGAAGGCGATTTCCTCTTTGCCATGAACAGACATGATAACAAGGAGAAAAAAATACTCGGCAAAACTTTCCCTGAAAATGGAGGCTACCAGGAAGGGGTGGAATTATTAAAAATGCTTGCACATCACCATGCCACTGCCCGGTTTATCTCAAAGAAGCTGGCCGTGCGTTTTGTAAACGATTATCCTCCACACGGCCTGCTGGATAAAATGGCGAAAACATTCGCTGAAACAAATGGTGATATACGGAAAATACTGATCACCCTTGCAACTTCCCCCGAATTCTGGAGTAAAGAGGCTATGCGCGAAAAGACGAAATCGCCTTTTGAACTAGCCATTAGCGCCGTGCGTAGCCTGGATGCCAAGATTAACCAACCTTACCAGTTGTATAGTTGGGTAAGCAAAATGGGGCAACATTTATATTTCTACCAGGCACCAACCGGTTTCCCGGATAAAGGGCAATACTGGATCAATACGGGCGCCCTCCTTAATCGCATGAACTTCGGATTGGCGCTTGCATCACAACGGATACCCGGCATCAGTTTCGACCTTGGTGCATTGAACAAGCACCACGAACCGGAAAGCGCTGAGGCTGCGCTCGTTATTTACAGCAAACTATTGATGCCTGAAAGGAATTTACACGAAACGGTTAAACGACTTACCCCTTTGTTGACGGACCCCAACTTGAAAGAGCAGGTAGATGAGGCAGCCGGCAATCTGGTTGTCAAGCCGACGGCTGCAGATTTGCCGAATGAAGATGCCATGGTTATGAGCGGAGAAAACACAGAAAATAGCCAGAAAGAGACGGTGCGAAAAAAAGGGTTGAGTAAGGGCAACTCTGCCGCTATGCAAAATGCTCCTGGAAACAACTCCATGCTATCACAGGTGGTTGGAATTATCATAGGCTCACCCGAATTTCAGCGCAAATAAAATGGAACTGTAAAAAAAGGTCTAACGTACGGGGCAGGACCCGATGCTGGTTCATTCATTCACGTTAAAAATTTATTATGACATCCAGGAGAGGTTTTTTGAAAGCCGGCGGTCTTGCGCTCTTTGGGATAGGAGTCGGCGGAGTCCCTCCCTTCATAAGCCGGGCTGCAGGTAGCGAGAAAAGAACTGTGATCTACAAGAAGAAAAAAATCATGGTTTGTATTTTTCAACGTGGCGCCATGGATGGATTAATGGCGGTAACGCCTTTCTCTGAGGCATATCTTAAAATAGCCAGGCCCGCATTATTGATATCTGCAGCGAAAAGCGGCAAAGGCAGTCCCCTCATTGATCTCGATGGCCGGTTTGGCCTGCACCCGGCTATGCGTTCGTTCGAACCTTTGTTCAGGGAAGGGCGCATGGCTATTGTACATGGAATCGGTTCGCCGAACAATACCCGTTCACATTTCGACGCGCAGGATTACATGGAAGCCGGAACGCCATTCAATAAGGGAACACCAAGTGGCTGGCTTAACAGGGCTTCAGGTTTATTGGGGCACGATGCCACTCCTTTTAGAGCCGTAAGCCTTACGTCCTCAATGCCCAGATCGTTTTACGGAGATAATCCATCGGTTGCCATCAGCAACTTGCAGGATTTCGCCATTCAAATGAGGGGTAACCAGGCAGGTGCAAACCTTGCCGCTAAAAGTTTCGAAGATCTGTACGACAAAACATCTTCCGGCCTGCTAAAACAAACCGGCAAAGAGAGCTTTGATGCGGTTAAGCTATTGCAAAGAACGCAGGCCGCCAACTACAAGGCATCTAATAATGCAGTTTACCCAGTTAGCCCACTTGGTAATTCATTGAAACAGGTGGCCCAATTAATTAAGATGGATGTGGGTCTGGAAGTTGCTTTTGCAGAGTCGGGTGGATGGGATACCCATTTTAACCAGGGAACGGAAACCGGTGTCTTCGCCCGCAACGTAACAGATTTAAGCAATAGTATGACCGCTTTCTGGAACGATGTGGCAGCGTACCAGGATGATATTACTGTTATGACCATGACAGAGTTTGGCCGAACGGTGAAACAAAACGGTTCGGGCGGCACAGATCATGGCCGGGGCTCCTGCAATTTTATACTGGGGAATGATGTGAACGGTGGACGCGTTCACGGAAATATACAAGCGCTTTCTGTAGAAACCCTGGAAGACGGACGAGACTTACCGGTAACGACTGATTTCCGCAGTGTCTTCAGCGAAGTGGCCAACAAACATCTGATGATAGATAACAACCAGGTACTTTTTCCTGACTGGACTGGAAAGAAAATAGGCGTGATGCATGCATAGTTCAACTTCAGCAACTGGTTCTAATATCTTCCAAAGCAGCAGTTCACTAAAATCAGACAGGGTAGGTAGTACTTGAATGATGTCTGCAGGTTCCTGTAAATAATAGTGATAACAAAGCTCCATTTTTTATCTTCGTACTTCATGCAGGATAAAACAATGAAAAGTACCAGCGGTCGACTGAAAGCTATCATCGGTGGCTCTATCGGTAACCTGGTAGAATGGTACGACTGGTATGCCTACTCTGCTTTTTCTCTTTATTTTGCACACATATTTTTTCCTCGGGATGACCTCACCGCCCAACTTCTTAATACGGCAGGCATTTTCGCTGTTGGTTTCTTAATGCGTCCGATCGGAGGATGGATTTTCGGGCGACTTGCAGATCGGGCAGGACGAAAAAAAGCAATGACATCATCTGTGCTGTTAATGTCTTTCGGATCATTACTGATTGCAATAACACCTGGTTATTCACAGATTGGCATTGCCGCACCGGTTCTATTACTAATTGCAAGATTGCTGCAGGGTTTAAGTGTCGGAGGCGAATATGGCACATCTGCTACCTATTTAAGTGAAGTGGCATCAGCTTCAAGAAGAGGCTTCTTTTCAAGCTTCCAGTATGTAACCCTTATAGGAGGGCAACTGGTGGCGCTCGGATTACAACTACTTTTGCAGAAAATATTTCTTACATCGGAGCAACTGCATGAGTGGGGCTGGCGCATACCCTTCTTCTTCGGCGCATTGCTATCGCTGGTAGCTTTATACCTCCGCAGCCATCTCAGGGAAACACAGTCGTTTATGAACAGAACCGCCGCTCCTGAACAGAGCGGTTCTGTTAGAGAATTGTTGCGACATCCCCGGGCAATTTTTACCGTAGTTGGGTTGACTTTGGGTGGTACCATTGCTTTTTATACCTACTCTACTTACATGCAAAAGTTTCTTGTTAATACTGTACATCTTTCAAAAGACCAATCTACCACCCTCACTTTCTTTTCTTTGTTATCGTTTGCCCTGATGCAACCTTTGTTTGGCCTGTTATCTGATCAGATAGGCCGACGACCCCTCCTGATCGGCTTTGGTGTGCTTGGTACAATTTGCACCGTTCCCCTGCTGACGCAATTGAGCAAAACCCATGAGCTATTTACCGTTTTTGTCTTGCTAATGATTCCCCTGATCATTGTTAGTGGTTATACCTCTATCAATGCTGTGGTGAAGGCAGAACTCTTCCCTGCTCAGATACGAGCCCTCGGGGTCGGTCTGCCGTACGCGATAACGGTAGCAATTTTTGGCGGATCTGCCGAATATATAGCGTTGTATTTGAAGAAGATCGGACATGAAACATGGTTTTACTGGTTTGTATCTGCCTGTATTTTCATTTCATTAATGGTTTATATTACAATGCAGGACACCCGTAAGACATCGCTCATAGAGAATGATTGACATCAAACTACCTACATAATCTTTGCAATAAGTAACGGGGTCATAAAGTTCAATAGTTGTTACTGAAGCGGGAAGGTTACGCAATATTAATAAAAGCAGGAAAGAAATACACAAACAGACTTATGAAGACAGCTTCGTTACAAGAGATAAAACAGGAATTAAATGCCCTTCCACCTGCACGGGTACTGGAACTATGCATTCGGCTGGTAAAGTCGAAAAAAGAAAATAAAGAGTTACTTAGTTACCTGTTATTTGATGCTCATGATGAACAAGCATTTGTCCAAAACGTTAAAGAAGAAATAGAAACATCGTTCGAAGATCTTCCCAAATCCAGTACTTATCTTACAAAAAAAAGCCTGCGAAAAATACTGCGCACGATTGCCCGTCATAGCAGGCAAACGGGGTCCAGGCAGGTCGAATTAGAAATGTTGCTACATTTTTGTATCAGTTTGAAAGGTTCGGGCATCCCCATTCAGCCCAATATTGTCCTGGGCAAACTTTATAAACAGCAAGTAACAAAAGTCAGCGGATTATTAGACCTACTACACGAGGACCTGCGTTATGATTATATGAAGATTGTTGAATCTTTACATTGATAGTATGCTGCCCTCTTTTTCTACCAATACTATGATTTGTTAAGGATTAAATAATTATGCACGGTTGACTTATTAAGTATTAATAATACAGATATTGGTTTTTATATTTACACACAATACAGTGATGTATTCATTCATTCAACCGTGTTTCATACAGATGCTGATACCCGGCTAATCAGCAGCTTAATCATCCGGGTAATTAATATGCAAAAGGTTCTTATACTTTTTATAGCAGTTTATATAATTGCTCTTCCACATACGTTGTATGGAAAAAGTATGACCGGCTGTTCCGATACCACTGCTATATGTATTCAACAGGCCAACCAGCGACTTGATGAAGTTTTAACACTGATGCAAAAGCACTATTACAAGAAGAATGCTGTTAATTGGGACAGCCTCATTACAGCGGCCAGGAGCAGGTTGGCAGCTTCCACCGATTGCTTCAATGCGTGGGAAACTGTTAACTGGTGTTTCAGGCAAATGAACGAATCACACAGCTTTATTATGCCGGCCGCTTCTGCGGCTCTTTATAATAACGACACGGCCTACCTTAAGCGCAAACCTCGAATCACTCAATTGGTTGGCGAAATAAAAGCTGAACATATGAATGACAAAGGAATTGCCTACCTGAGTGTTCCATGGATTGGAACTTCAGATTCTGCCATTTGTTCCTTACTGGCTGATAGCCTGCAGCAGACAATAGCCACCCTTGACCAAACTGGCGTATCGAAATGGATCATTGACCTCCGCAAAAATACAGGTGGTAACTGCTGGCCAATGCTTGCCGGAATTGGCCCGTTACTGGGTGATGGCATTTGTGGTTATTTTGTCTCTTATACTGAGAAAGTGCCAATTAGTTACCGCAATGGTGCAGCGATGCAGGGTAATAATATTCGATGCAAAGTGACAAAAGCGGGGTACAAAACAAAGAAAGATAAAAAATGGATCATTGTGCTGACAGGTCCGCAGACCTCAAGTTCGGGCGAGATCCTTGCTCTTGCTTTCAAAGGTAAAGAACAGGCGCTTTTATACGGACAACCTACGGCTGGGTTAACTACGGCTAATACAACCTATCAGTTGTCTGATAACTCAATGCTGATATTAACCATATGCCAGGAAGCCGATCGTACAGGGAAGGTTCATGAAGGAAAAATTTACCCCGATCAAATAATCAATACAGCGTCAGACAA
>JBBJOD010000434.1:0-4778 GCA_037721715.1 Chitinophagaceae bacterium
GCTTTGCTTTCATACTCGTTAATAATCGAAAAAGTTGGACTGCTTACAACATCCTTTACTTCTAAGGCTTTACATATCGCTTGTATCAGTGTAGTTTTTCCGCTTCCCATCTGACCAAAAAAAGCAATTACTTTTTTTCGGGCTACCAGCTTAGAAATATCCACAGCAACTTCCTGGATACGGCTAAGTTCAAAAATCTTTTCCATGATGCAAAGATACCGGTAAGCAGGCAAGGCAGCTACGCAGGAAAAACAGTTGGTAAACTTGCAACAGGGTGTAGATAATACCCTGCTCTAATGCGTTTTGGCGCAACCGGGTGTTGTAACTTTGTACACTAAAGAACAAGATAATAGCTACAAATGGAAACAGTGAATTTGAAAGTAGAAGGAATAACATGTTCTAACTGCGCACTAACAATCTCAAAATACCTTGAAGAACAGGGCTTACAGAACGTAAAAGTAAATCCGATCGACGGCGATGTTAGTTTTGAAACTGCAGGTGAAACTAAAAACAACCATAAAATTGCCAAGGGTATTGAAGGCCTGGGCTACAAAGTGCTGGAACAGGGCAATGCTTTAAAGTCGGACAGTAAAAAATCCCTAAACAGGTTTTTGGGTTATTTCCTCATTTGCCTGCCATTTACATTGGTTTTGATGCTTCATATGTTTCACAGCTGGCTTCACCTGCCCTGGTTGATGAACCCGTGGGTTCAGCTTATGCTTTGTTTGCCGGTTTATATAACAGGTATGAATTTTTTTGGTCGTAGTGCCATCAAAAGCCTGTTGAATGGTTTCCCCAATATGAATGTACTGGTAGCCCTGGGCGCAACCGCTGCTTTTGTTTACAGCCTGGCGGGCACCCTGCTGGATTACGGTCCCGGCTACCTGTTTTATGAAACAGCGGCTACCATCATCACACTCGTATTTTTAGGTAATTACATGGAAGATGCATCCGTGCAATCTACGCAGAAAGCTTTTCGAAGTTTGTACAGTTAACAAAAAGTGATGGACAACATGATCGCGTTTGACGACCAGCACCAGGAAGTGATTTTTCCCATTGAAAATTCACAGCTTAAACCCGGGGATCTTGTTCTTATCAAGTCGGGTGAACAGGTACCCGCAGATTGCAAAATACTTTGGGGTGATGCAAGTATAAATGAAGCGATTGTTACGGGGGAAAGCCTGCCCGTAGAAAAGCATGCTAAAGACACACTCATTGGAGGAAGTATGGTGGAAGATGGCACCCTTAAGGCCCAGGTAACGGCTACCGGCAGTGATTCTGTACTATCAAATATTATTGACCTTGTAAAAAAAGCCCAGGGTGATAAGCCACCTGTGCAATTGATGGCAGATAAGATCAGCGCCATTTTTGTGCCCGTAGTGATAGCAATCGCTTTGCTAACACTGGTGGCGAATTTTGTAATACTTCAAAATTTCACTATGTCGCTCATGCGATGCATCGCTGTATTGGTGATTGCCTGCCCTTGTGCCATGGGCCTTGCTACCCCGGCGGCAATTGCTGTAGGGTTAGGACGAGCAGCAAAGAACGGCATCCTGTTCAGAAACGCTAAAAGCCTTGAAGCAGTAAAGGAAATCAGGCAGGTAGTATTTGATAAAACCGGTACACTTACTACGGGCGAATTCAAAATAATGGATTACCGTTTTACAGCCGGCACGGAGCTTGAATTCAAACAACTGGTTTACTCGCTGGAAAAATATTCCAATCATCCTATCGCCAGGTCAGTTTCGCGTGATTGGAAGATAAAGGACGAAATAAAATGGCTCAGGATCGAAGAGGTAAAGGGCCTTGGCATGAGAGCAGAAAACAGGCAGGGCGATGTATTCATGGCAGCATCTTACACAGCAGCCAAAGAGTTGACTACCGACGATTTTCACAATATTTATATAATTAAAAATAATGCGCTGCTCGGATGGATAGACATGAAGGATGAATTAAGACCAGAAGCGGAAACTGTTGTCAGGTATCTTAAAAGCAAAGGCATCAAAACTTTTCTACTCAGTGGGGATCGCCTGTCAAAATGCCTTGAACTCGGTACAACATTGGGTATTGATGAGGTGATTGCAGAACAAACGCCTGAACAAAAAATGAACAAAATAACAGCGCTGACTGCCCAATCACCAACCGCCATGGTAGGTGATGGCGTCAATGACGCTCCTGCATTGGCGAGGGCCACCATAGGTATCTCCATGAGTGAGGCTTCACAGATTGCGATGCAAACGGCAGATGTGGTATTGATGAACCATGGTTTAAAAAACCTGCCTACTTCATTGGGATTGGGCAAACATACTTTTATAACAATCAAGCAAAACCTATTCTGGGCCTTCGCTTATAATATTGTAGCCATCCCTGTTGCAGCTTTCGGTTTATTAACCCCAGGCATAGCCGCACTTGTAATGGGATTGAGTGATGTGGTGCTGGCGATTAATTCGGTTAGGCTTTTTGTGAAGAAAGTGGTGTAGTGAGTGATCAATTATGAATTGAAAGCATAACCTTCCTGAAGATCGCTTAGCTACTCAAACTTTTTGTCTTCCTGAGATTCCCTAATAAGAAATATATGCCAAACTCGTAACACATAACACATAACTCATAATTAAAACACCTCTTTCCATACTAAAACAATATTGGGCATACAACAGCTTCCGGCCGCTGCAGGAAGAAATAATTACGGCCATACTTGAAGGCAAAGACATACTTGCTCTGCTTCCAACAGGTGGCGGAAAATCGCTCTGCTTCCAGGTTCCTGCTTTGATGAAAGACGGATTGTGCCTCGTGGTAAGTCCGCTCATTGCTTTAATGAAAGACCAGGTAGAAAACCTGCAGAAAAAGGGCATTACGGCTTTTGCCATTTATTCCGGTATGAGCTGGAAGGAGGTGATCAACACCCTTAAATTAGCTTCCCGCAGCAATTGTAAATTTTTGTATGTTTCTCCGGAGAGGCTGGAAACAAGGCTGTTCCTGGAGTATCTTCCTTCGCTACAGGTGAGCCTGCTTGCAATAGATGAGGCGCATTGCATTTCGCAATGGGGATATGATTTCCGCCCTCCCTATTTACGTATTGCTGCCCTCAGAGATCAGTTGCCGAATGTTCCGGTACTTGCACTCACTGCATCGGCCACCTTTTTGGTGCAGGAAGATATTTGCACGAACCTGCAATTCAAACAAAAAAATATCCTACGTCAATCATTTGAACGCCCCAGACTGTCGTACAGCGCATTCAGGGTAGACTCAAAAATGGTGAAATTGGTGGAAATACTTTCTAATGTTCCAGGAAGTAGCATCGTCTATTGTAAAAGCAGGAAAAGAGCCAAAGAGACAGCAGTTCTTTTAAAAACATACCATATCAGTGCCGACTTCTATCATGCCGGACTTACAACCGAAGATCGAACCCGGAAACAGGAAAATTGGATCAGTAACAGGATAAGAGTCATGGTATGCACTAACGCGTTCGGAATGGGTATCGATAAACCTGATGTAAGAGTAGTGGTTCATGTTGATGCCCCTGATAGCCTGGAAAATTATTACCAGGAAGCTGGCAGAGCTGGAAGGGATGGCAAGAAAGCGTATGCGGTGCTCTTATACCAAGACAAGGACCTGCAGGAGATACAATCACAAGTAACCCTTCGCTTTCCATTATTGGCGGAACTACGAACCGTTTACCAGGCACTTGTAAATTTCCTGCAGATAGCTAACGGTACGGGGCAGGGTATTTATTACGATTTCGATATTGCCGACTTCCTGCTGAAATTCAAACTGCCTGCACCGCTTGTTGTTAATTCATTAAAAGTTCTTGAACACGCGAACCTTGTTTCCTTCAACGAACAGGTTTTCCTCCCTTCAAAAATCGTTTTCATCTGTTGCAAAGAAATGCTCTACCAGTTCGAAGCATCACATCCTGACCTGGAACCTGTCATAAAATCACTGCTGCGTTCTTATGAAGGCATTTTTGACCAGGAAGTAAATATCCATGAAAAATCAATTGCCTTTCTTCTTAAGATGGAGGTAGAGGAAGTAATTCCCTGTTTGCAACAACTCAACACTTTTAATATCATACATTATGTACCCCAAAAAATGTGTCCGCAATTGTATTTTATTCAAAACAGGGTAAAAGCAGATGAAATGGTGATTGACTGGCCGCAATACATTAAACGAAAAAAGCATTACCAGGCAAGAGTAGATTCGTTCATTGAATACATTGAATGCCAGCAATGCAGAAGCCAGTTCACTGGTAACTATTTTGGCGATAACAACATGAAAACATGTGGCATATGCGACAATTGCCGCCTGCAGCAGAAAGTAGTCATTAACAGCACTGAATTCTCCTCCATTCAGCATATGATTATGTCGGCACTGCATCAGCCTGTTCATTCAAAAAACCTCATGCATTTTCTCCAGGGGATTAAAAAAGAAAAAGCCTGGAAAGTGATTGAGTTCCTCCAGGCCGAAAAAATAATTGAAGTAAATGAATCCGGGATGATTTGCAAAAAGTGAATAGGGGAACGGTGAGTTTTAGTGATGAGTGATGAGTGGTTAATGGTCAATGGACAATGGTGAATTAGGAGTGATGGGTTATTATTGCGGATTCGTTGTAGTTTGTTTCCCGATACCCCATGGTCGACACATTACGGCCGACAGGTAACAAAACAAAAGTCATCGTCATCATTCATAACTCATCATCCATCATTCATCATTCACCATTGACCATTCAATGTCGTTGACTTAAGGAATATTTAAAATTAAGGTAAAGAAAGTTCTTTGAC
>JBBJOD010000435.1:0-4775 GCA_037721715.1 Chitinophagaceae bacterium
CACCAGTCGCCAGTCCATCTAACCCATCGGTGATATTGGCGCCATTCGACACGGCGGTTATAATAAAAATAACCACGGAGATATACAGCACCCAGGTAAAGTCGCGTATGGCTACAGGTAGTAACGTAGAGTAATTAAACTCATGTGTTTTAACGAACGGGATGGTAGTGATTGGCTTATTGGCCTCTACAAACCATCTTTCTTTTCCATCAAGCCTTACCACTTTAAGGCCGGCGGTATCGCTTGGGCGGGTATTGCCTACATATTCCCGCCAAACTTTTGTATTACTGTTAAAATACAGTGTGGCTCCTACTACAATTCCCAGCACTACCTGACCTAATACTTTAAACCATGCTGCTAAACCGTCTTTGTCGCCTTTGATATAGGCGATTCCCTGTTGTTGTGCTATCCGTTTTGCTCTGAGTTTAAGATAATCATCAATGAAACCAATTACACCCAACCAGATGGTACAGAATATCATCAGCCGTACATAGGCCTTGGTAAGATTTGCCAGTAACAATGTGGGAATCAGTATCGCCAGGATTATTATGATACCGCCCATTGTTGGTGTTCCCTTTTTCATGGTTTCACCTGCCAGTCCTAGTTCCCTGACAGTTTCGCCAATAAGCCGCCTGCGTAGGAGGTTGATCAGTCGTTTACCATAGACGATGGTGATGAAAAGGCTTAACAGCACTGCCAGTAATACCCTGGAAGTAATGAATTGGAACAAAGCTCCGCCGGGGAACTTTATTCCAACGCTTTTCAACCATTCAAAGAGGTAGTAGATCATTAGTGATTATGAATTATGAGCGGTGAATGGTCAATGGTCAATGGTGAATAGTCAATGATTACTTTAAATCTAATTGACTTACTCATGTATTTACCATAATCTATCTCCATCACAATTATCTTCAACTTTAATTTTATTTTTAGGCAATGAATTTATAATCATTTTTAAACTTTCATCATTGACCATTCCCCATTCACCACTACCACCTCATCGCCTTAACAATTCAAAATTTTCCACCAACACTTCGTTGTCGTCGAAATGGTACTTCACGCCTTTTATTTCCTGGTATTTTTCATGTCCTTTTCCTGCGATGAGCACAATGTCTTCGGCACCGGCCCAATTGATGGCTGCTATGATAGCCTCTTTCCGATCGGCTATGGTGGTGCTTTTTCTTTTAAATGCCGTCTTAAGTCCGGCTCGCATGTCTTCAAGGATCTGCTCCGGATCTTCGTTTCTTGGGTTGTCAGAAGTAAAGATCACCTGGTCGCTGTGTTCACAGGCCACACTGGCCATTAATGGCCGCTTGGCCTTATCCCGGTCTCCTCCGCAGCCTACCACTGTGATAACTTTTTCATTGCCTTTGAGTAATTTTTTAATGGTGGTTAACACATTCAGCAATGCGTCGGGGGTGTGCGCATAATCAACGATACCAATGATCTTATCCTTTGGTGAGATGGTATAGCTAAACCTGCCTTCCGCCCCACTCAATACACTGAGGCAGCGCAACACTTCGTGTTTTTCCTGCGACAGGCAGGTGGCGGCTGCAAATACTGCTAGAATATTATAGGCGTTGAATTCTCCGATCATCCTGAAATGGACTTCCTGCTCGTTTATTGTCATCACAAGCCCGGTAAGCATGTTCTCCAATATTTTTCCTTTGAAGTCTGCAAGGGTGCGCAAACTGTAGTAGTATTTTTTTGCTGCTGTATTTTGCAACATTACCTGCCCTCTTTTATCATCCAGATTCGAGATAGCAAAAGCCGATGACTGCAGGTTATCGAAAAATATTTTTTTCACCCTGATATACTCATCAAAGGTTTTGTGATAATCAAGATGGTCATGGGTTATATTGGTAAAGATTCCGCCGGCAAAATGCAGTCCTGTAACGCGATGCTGGTGCAAAGCATGTGAACTGACTTCCATAAATACATAAGTACATCCGGCTTCATGCATTTGCCTGATCAATGCATTCACACTGATAGCGTCTGGTGTTGTGTGCGTAGATGGCAGCACGTTTCCACCGATACTATTCTGAACCGTACTCAACATGCCGCATGTATAACCTAATGCAGTAAAAAGTTTGTACAATAAAGTAACCACAGTCGTGTTAACGTTAGTTCCGGTTACCCCGACAAGAAGAATTTTTTCTGATTGCTGTCCGTATAAATTATTCGACATATAAACAGCCCCGGCAGCACAGTTCTCTACCTCAACATATGTTATTCCTTCCTGGAGATATTCTGGCAGCACTTCGCAGATCACAGCCAATGCACCTTGCCGTAGTGCTGCGGTAATGAACTGATGACCATCAGCTGTTACTCCCCTGATGGCAATAAAAGCAGAGCCCGGGCTTACCCTGCGTGAATCAATCTGCAAGTCTTTCACGGTCAGCATAGAATTGCCATGAATCTTGCGGATACTCACTTTATACAATATGTCTTGTAATAAGGTCATTAATTTCCAGGGTTGCCGATTGCGGCAAATATTAATTTAACTCTATTGAAATGGCCAGGTTTTTTTGCAACAATGTTCCAGGTTCAATCGATTGCGACACAACTTTCCCTTTTCCCTTTGCCATTACTTTCACGTTCATACTTTCAAGCAGGAATAAAGCATCTTTTAAACCCATTCCCTTTACATTCGGAATCAATTTCTTATTCACCGGCCTGGCGTTTACTACTGCATGAAAGTTATCAGCATACATGCTGCTGTAAGTACTTGAAGATGCGGAATCGGTATATCTTACCTTCATTGTTTTGAGCAGTAATTTAACGTCGCTGGTTTCACCGGTGTAATAAAAACTACTGCTGTCATTACTGATATGGTGATTAACAGTCTGCCCTGTCTGATACAAAGCATTTAATTTATCAGCTACTTCTTTAAATACGGGTCCCGCTACAGCCGCACCATAAAATTTTTTTGCGTAGGGTTTGTTTTTGATTACCACGATACAGGAATACTGTGGATGATCTGCCGGAAAATAACCTGCAAAAGAAGACTGGTAGATATGGTCAGCATATCCGTGTTTCCCGTTGGCCACAAGCGCGGTTCCTGTTTTGCCTGCCACTTTATAAAAAGGATTTTGCAACCCTTTTCCAGTTCCATCTGTCACCACACCTTCGAGGCAAACTTTCAACTGTCTTAATGTTTCCTTGCTGCAGACAGATTCTTCTAATACTGTTGGTTCATTCAACTGTATGGTTAATCCATTTTTTTGTATGGCATTTACCAGGTAGGGTTTCATCATCCGGCCGTCGTTAGCAATTGCGTTGTACAACATCAGCGTCTGTAAGGGACTCACCAACACTTCGTACCCGAAAGCCATCCAGGGAAGTGTTGTGGCACTCCAGGTTTTTGATTTTGGATTTTTTATGATAGGGGTTGTTTCTCCTACCAGTCCTACACCTGAATGCTGGTCGAAATGAAGTTTTTTCAAATGATTGATCAATTGCGTGGGATTGGCTGAATAATATTTCATTGCCAGCTTTGCCATCCCTACATTGGAGCTGTGTTCAAAAGCTTCCTGGACGGTTACATCATACAGACCATGCGTTTCACTATCATAAACAGTTCTTTTGTTGACCTGCCATTTACCGCCTTCCAGGTTTACGATGTTATTTAGTGTAACGTATTTGTCTTCCAGCACAGCCAACAGGGTGGCCAGTTTAAAAGTAGAGCCTGGTTCAGAAGCACGGATAGCATGGTTGAGATCTTCCCAGTACCCGCCTTGTGAACGTTTGCCAAGGTTGGCTATTGCTCTTATCTTTCCAGTGCTTACTTCCATTACAATGCAGGTGCCATGATCGCATTCATTTTCCACCATCATTTTCATTAAGGCATTTTCTGCAATGTCCTGTATGTTGACATCCAGCGTGGTCATAATATCTTTTCCATTCTCAGGATCTATCTGGTACCCTTCAACAGGCACTCCTACGCCCCCTGCAATGAATCGTACCAGCTTACTGCCTCTTTCTCCCTTTAACAAGGAGTCATAAGTTCTTTCAAGACCTACATTTTGTGAATTTAATCTCGAAAGTCCGATGGTTCTGTTAGCTAGCAACCCGAATGGATTGAGCCGCTTGCTTTTGACTTCTGCAATAAAGCCGCTTTTGTTCCTACCCTGGTTTACCAACGGAAAACTTCTCAGGATTTTATATTGTTCAAATGAGAGATTCTTCTTCAACAGGAAATATCGGTCCTTCCTGTTATATGCCCGTTGCATTTGCTTTTTGTAGGCAGCGGCATCCTTGTCTTTGAGTAAGTTGGCCAGTGACGCAGACAAAGGAGTGACATTTTCCTTGAATCTTTTGCCTTTTTTTTCACGCAGCCCGTCTGCCGCAAAATCTATATAGATATCAAAATAAGGAATAGAAGTACTTAACATGCTGCCATCTTCACTATATATTGTACCTCTTTCTGCAGCTAATTCAATATACTTCTGATGCAGGCTATCACTTTTACTTTTCCAGTAGCTGCCTTCGAACTGTTGAATGTAAAATGCCCTTCCAAGTATTACTATACTAATAAAAACAATGCCCAGGAAACTGAGATATACCCGCCATAATATGTCGCGTTTTACTTCCATGGGTGAAGGGGTGAAGGGATCAATGGTAAATGGTCAATGAGGACCATTCTATTTCCATTTATTTTTCACTTTTTCCTGTTCATTTTTAGTGTTATTTATCCTAATTATTTTCAATATTGTTTTATATGGTTGTCCGGAATAAATTAATGAATTCTTTCCAAATCCTTACTGGAGGCTAGT
>JBBJOD010000436.1:0-4760 GCA_037721715.1 Chitinophagaceae bacterium
ACCGTCGAAACTTTTAACCCGTACGCCATTATAAATTACAACCCCAAATTCTTCGAGGTACTGTTTAGCCTTGGCGGAAGCCTCGTCTGACATTCCACCCAACACAACTGGCTTGCTTTCGACCAGGAAAACCCTCATATCTTTTGGATGAAGTGAAGGGTAATCCTTGCTGAGAATATGATCTTTAAATTCGGCTAGTGCGCCTGCCAGCTCAACTCCGGTTGGCCCGCCACCTACAATCACAAAAGTCATCAGCTCTTCCTTTTCAACCGGGTCTTTTTCGGTTACCGCACATTCAAGGCTCTGCAAGATCATACTTCTCAGGTTAAGCGCTTCCGGTATGGTCTTCATTCCCATTGTAAAATGTTCCAGGGCCTTATCACCAAAAAAATTAGTTGAAGCACCTGTTGCCAGCACGAGGTAATCGTATGTTATTTCACCGATAGAGGTTTCAATGGAATTATTTTCCGGGTTGATTTTTTTAACATCCCCCAGCCTGAAATTCAAGTTCTTATGATTTTGGAATATTCTCCTTATAGGGAATGCGATAGATTCTGCTTCGAGCGCCCCGGTTGCCACCTGGTATAACAGTGGCTGAAAAGTATGATAATTATGGCGATCAACCATTACCACTTCAACCTTCTGATCCTTCAAGTATTTAGCTAATTCCAATCCTGCAAAACCCCCTCCAACGATAAGTATACGGGGACATTGCTGTTTTTGTAGGGACATACAATCATCAAAATTTAATAGTAAACAGTTAATGCAATATAACAATCTTAATGCCTTCAATGTTCTCCGTGTCATTATTCCCAAAAAAGGAACCGATGTTCCAAATGATAGACAGTAGGATATTAAATAGCCGGTAAATCACGCACAAAAATAACTGGCATGCCATTAGCCTATCAGGTAATAGGTTTTTCATAGGATATTGGATTTTAAAACGGAGCTGGATTTCTATCCTGGCTCCTTTTTTATTTTAAGACAGGGTAGATACACAGAATGCTGTTGGATGAGAGCTAAATGGAAACAAATGCTTACAATTAAAATTTTTGCCAGCCAGGCACGGGCATACTTATGGTATAACAATAATTACAACAAAAATTCTTTTATATGGAAACAACAGGAAAGTATGCGCTCATAACAGGGGCAACAAGCGGCATTGGCCTTGAGCTGGCCAAGTTGTTCGCAAAAGACGGGTATAATTTAATTATTACTGCCCGTGGACAGGACGGACTTGAAGCCACTGCTTCGGAATTAAAACAGGATAATATTGAAGTAGTTACCATTTCTAAAGACCTTTTTGAGCATGACAGCGCTTTCGAATTATACCAGGAGGTGAAAGCCCGTGGAATACAGGTGGATGTGTTGGTAAACGATGCCGGGCAGGGAGTTTATGGAGAATTCATTGACACGGAACTTGATCGTGAGTTGGATATCATCCAGTTAAATATCAGCTCCCTGGTAGTTTTAACCAAACACTTTCTGAAAGACATGGTATCCAGAGGAAGCGGCAAAATATTAAATGTTGCTTCAATAGCATCTAAGGTACCTGGCCCTTACCAGTCTGTTTACCATGGCACTAAAGCATTTGTACATTCGTTTACAGAAGCCATCCGCAGCGAAAACAAAGACAGCGGTGTGGTGATTACCTCTTTATTGCCTGGGGTTACAGATACTGACTTTTTCAATAAAGCTGATATGCTCGATGCAAAAATTATAAAAGAGGGTTCAAAAGCAGATCCGGCAGATGTTGCAAAAGATGGATATAAAGCGCTTATGAGTGGGGATGACATGGTTGTTTCAGGTGTCAAAAATAAAATACAGGTGGCTATTTCTAATATTACACCAGACAGTATGGTGGCAGACAGTATGAAAAAAAGGCAGCAGCCTGAAAGTGACAACTAACTGACGGTCTATTTTTATTCGGTTGAAATCAACTCATATGTACCGGTAGTAGAAGCGCTGCTACACAGCGCATCATTCAATTAATAAATTAATACAAGCAATGAAAGCAGCAGTTATTCACGGACCTAAAAATGTAACTTATGATACGGTAGATGATCCTGTAATTAAATCAGGCAGGGATATCATTCTTAAAGTAACCGCAACAGCTATCTGCGGGTCTGACCTCCATATTTATTCAGGAGGCATCCCTCAGCCGCGGCCCATGGTACTAGGTCACGAATTTATGGGTATTGTTGAAGAAACAGGTGCTGATATCAAAAATCTAAAAAGAGGCGACCGCGTCGTTGTGCCATTTCCTATCGCATGTGGAACCTGTTATTTTTGTAATCACCATCTTCCAGGGCATTGCGAGAACAGCAATCCAGAGATGTACGGGCCTGAAGGTGGTTTGCTGACTGAAAAAGGGGGCGCCTTATTCGGGTACACCGATTTGTATGGTGGCTACGATGGCGGACAAGCGCAGTATGTGCGGGTTCCTTATGCTGATTATGGCCCAAGGATCGTTCCCGAGAATTTGACAGATGAGCAGGTGCTGTTTCTCACAGATATTTTCCCCACTGGCTATACTGGCATTGACTGGGGCGAAGTAAAGGGCGGAGAAACAGTGGCCATTTTTGGAGCAGGACCAGTAGGAATCATGGCGGCTAAAAGTGCATGGCTTCGCGGAGCAGCAAGGGTAGTTATCATAGATACGGTGCAGTACCGGCTGGAAAAAGCCAAGGCATCGGCTGATTGCGAAACCATTCTTTGGGAAGATGGCGCTAAGGAAGTGGTGGAAAAGGTAAGGGAGATGACGGAGGGTCGTGGTGCCGATGTTTGTGTGGAAGCGGTAGGATTTGAGCCGGACCGCACCATACTGGATCGTGCAAAGGCAGTGGTAAACCTTGAAAAAGGTTCACCTAAAGTGTTAGAAGCATGTATGAGCGCCGTCAGAAGGGGAGGCATTGTTTCCGTATTGGGAGTGTATCCGATGCCTTACGATAATTTTCCCATAGGCCAGTTTTTCGACAAGGGAATTATACTAAAAGGCGGACAGGCACCGGCCCATAAACATATCGACCAGCTGCTGAAATATGTAGTAGAAGGTAAAGTGGTGTTGGATGATATCATTACACATCGCCTGCCCTTGTCGGAAATTGCGCACGGGTATTCAATATTCAAAAATAAAGAAGAAAATTGTGTTAAAGTTGTTTTGGATCCATGGAGCTAAATTCCCGTCTCTTACTTAAAAGTCTCGCCCTGGGAATGGATTTCTGATTCATTGAATGTTTTAGCTCAAAAAAACATTGGCATGGCATTAGCAAATACGGTAATAGGTTTTTCATAGGATATTGGATTTTAAACGGAGCTGGATTTCTATCCTGGCTCCTTTTTTTTTGAGCCCGCTGCCTAAGAATTTTATTCCGGCGCCTTTGCCAGGAAGATGCGGAAACCTCACATAAAAACTGCTGGAGATTCACCACTCTAAAAGTCATTTTAGACACCTGCCATTTAATTAAGTAGTTTTGAACGACTTTTGTAGGTAGTAACCGCAAGTGAGTGATACAGGTTCTAATGAATATTCGTGAGATAATATATGGACAAAACCCTATTTATAGTTTTTGAAGGTGTAGATGGCAGCGGAAAAAGTACACAGATCGAATTGCTGAAGTCGAAGTTTACAGAATGTAAGTTAAAGGTAATGGTAACCAGAGAGCCGTCTGATGGACCGATTGGTATGCTGATCAGGAATATAATGATGAACCGGATGCAGGCTGATCAGTCTACCATGGCCGCACTCTTTTTAGCCGATCGGCTGGATCATATTGGAAATGCGGTGAATGGAATGAAGAACCGCCTGCTAGACGGTTACAATATTATTTGTAGCAGGTATTACTTTTCGAGTTATGCTTTTCAAAGTGAATATGTGCCGGTTGACTGGGTGGTTGAATCAAATAGTTTATGCAAGTCTTACTTAAAACCTGATTTGATCTTTTACCTGGACGTTGATCCGGAAACCTGCGTTCAAAGGCTCACCAGAGGAAGGGTAGAGATAGAGATGTACGAAAACATTGATAAGATCACCAAAGCTCACCAGGGGTATCTGACAGCCTTTGATAAGTATGGCCGGGATGAAAATATAAAAATTATTGATGGCAACAATGATGTCGATAAAATAAGCGATGACATCTGGCAGGAAGTTGAAAAATATTTAATGGTTCATCAGTAACAAGTCAGTGCTGTTAACTTTACGGTTTTACAATAATTCATTAATTAAATAATCACATGAAAAATATAAAAGCTTATAATACTATTGGATTGCTGGTAATTGTGGTAACGTGCATTTTTTGTAATGCCGGCCAAAATGAAGGTCCCGCCAGGTCATTAACTGCTGATGAAAAAGCCAATTATAAACTCGTCGAGGCATTTCCAAATCTGCAGTTTGATCAGCCCATAGAATTAACCACTCCGAATGACGGCACGGACCGAATATTTGTGGAAGCACAAAAAGGAGTGATACATGTATTTCCTAATAAAGGGGATGTTAAAAGCACTGGCGTTTTCCTCGATATTACCAACCGGGTGGTAAGTGGTGGAGAAAGAGGTTTGCTGGGCCTGGCTTTCCATCCCGATTACAAGAGCAATGGATTTTTCTATGTAAATTATACGACAGGAGACTCTCTACAGACTATTGTCTCCCGTTTCAAAGTGAGCGCTTCAAACCCTAATATGGCTGACCCAGCCAGTGAATTGGTGCTACTTCGTTTTAGACAGCCTTTTAATAACCACAATGGCGGTAAAGTTGCTTTCGG
>JBBJOD010000437.1:0-4704 GCA_037721715.1 Chitinophagaceae bacterium
GCTGCGTGTTATCACCAACCACATGGGAGGCCGAAGAATAGAAATAATCACTAAAACGTTCATATGAAACTACCGCTCGCATTTCTTGTTATTGTTTTAACGGTCAGCTCTTTTAGCAGGAAAGAAATATTGTGGGTGGCTATCGGTGATTCTATTACCTACCTCAACGAGCACGCTGACGAAACGGGTAACCGGGTTACAAAAGGATACATGACAAGAGTAGTGGATAAATTGTCGAATGTTCATTATATCAACCAGGGGCATAACGGGTGGACGTCTGGCAGGATTGCCGACTCGATTGACAAGCTTCACTTGCAAAAAGCCGATGTCTATTCTCTCTTTCTTGGCACGAATGACTGGTGGCAGGGCCGGCCTACCGGAAACTTAACCGATTACCAGCATAATACCGGGAATAAAACGGTATATGGATCTTTTAGAATAATAATCAATAAACTTCGAACGCTTAACGAAAACGCACACATTATCCTGATCACTCCCATGCAGCGACTGGATTTTGTGTACATCAACAATCCGAAAAACAATGCTTACGGATCATACAAAGATAAAGCGGGACAGTCCCTTGAAAAGTTCGCCCAAGCTATTGATAGTATTGGTAAACTGGAACAGTTTGATGTCATAGACCTATATCATGACAGGAGACTAAAACTAAAAAATCTGGTTAAATACAAACGCCTGAAAGATCCTCAAACCGGTGAGTATAAAAACTATCGCTATCCGCGTTTCTTAGAGATTCCTTTTAAACCAGAAAGTGATGAATATCCTTATCCTGCGACAGCTATCGGACTTACTTATGATGGACTTCATCCATCTGATAAGGGCAACGCGATTATCGCTGCCAGGCTACGGAAGGTGCTAAAACGATATTAAAATTTTTTAAATAAGAGACGAGGTGATGCCTGGTTAATACTATGCTTTTGTAAAAAACAATCCCAGTTCACTATTTTTAATACTAATAGTGAGTCCTTACTATTTATTTGGCTGCTGGATACCAATTCCTTACCCTTACCTCTATCTTTTTATTTCCCGTATTTACAAGCTTTTTAAATTCATTAGCATCCTGCCCGCGGAAATGATAGGGATAAACCACTTTAGGGCTAAAGGCAAGAACACCCTGCGCAGCCTGTGCAACGTCCATGGTATAGGGCAGGTTCATACAAACGAACGCAATATCAATATTTTTTAAAGCCCGCATTTCCGGAATGTCTTCCGTATCGCCGGAGATATACACTTTCTTTCCACCAATAGTAAGCACATAGCCGTTACCTCGTCCTTTGGTATGAAAGGCATCTGCGGCCTCCGGGAGATTATACATAGGGATCGCTTCTATAAGAATACCTGCCCGATTGATTCTATCGCCGTTTTTCATAATGATAAGGTTTTTCTTATCCAAGGTAGACGGAAATTTATCAGCAACGGCCTGTGGCACCACCAGCACGGCATTGGCGGTGTTTATCGCTTCAATGGTTTTAGGATCGAAATGATCTCCATGAATATCGGTCACTAATACCAGGCCTGGAGCGGAAATCCCTTTAAAGGCCTCCACACCACCGGTAGGATCTATAAAAATATTTTTACCGTGAAAGCCTAATACCAGCGTTGCATGTGTTACCGGCTTTATTGTCAACGTGCCTCCTTTAACTTTTTCGCTTTCAGATGGTAGGGACTGAGCCTGGAGAAGCAAGGTTGTTACAGAGAGCAGTACCGTAAGTAGACTTTTAAATGTCATTGATCTTATTTATTTGATTATTTATAGCAGATCCATCTACAAAGATTTAAAATATTGTTTGATTGCTGCTTTAAATTTTACAAGCGGAACAGAAAAGTGGACCATCTTGACTATATTCAATACTTATGGCATCTCTTAAAATTCGATCCTGCCATATCAATAAATAATTAACATTCCGGATTTTCATAGTTCGAGGCAACTGTAATAAATCCAGTAATTTTAGTACAATGAACAAAATCTTTTTTCTGCCTTGTATTTTTTGTCTTAGCCCGTTTTTTGGTCTTACACAGGATGTTACCGGATTTTGGAAAGGAAGCTTTCAAATGAACAAAGGTTGTTTTCCCGTAAATAATATTGAACTTCAAATATCGATCAAAGGAGACAGCTTGACGGGTTATTCCTATCATTACCTTGACGTGAATAATTATGTAAAGAAAAAATTTACCGGTTACTACTATCCTGAATTGAAAAAGGTAATTGTACAGGAAGAAATTGTGACGACATTTAAGATTCCGTCATATTGTAAGGTCTGCATAAAAAAATATGAACTGAATTATAGCCGTAACGTTAACCAGGAAGGATTAAGGGGCGACTGGAGTAGTGTGCTGCTGGGAACTTTCCTGGACTGTGAGAGCGGGCCAATTACATTGGCAAGAATAAAGGAATCTGCGTTTAAGGAAGTTCCAGAGATCATAGTAGACACAGGCGAAATTCGTTTAGACTTCTACGACAATGGACAGATAGACGACGACTCTATATCCGTTAAAATAAACGACAAAATAGTTTTGACGCACCAAAAGCTTAGTGCACAGCCTATCTCAACCTTTGTTATGATAGATATGAAAAACACTTTTCAGGAAGTGGAAATGGTTGCCGAAAACCTGGGATCAATACCTCCGAATACCGCCCTGCTCATTATAACCGCCGGCAAAAAGAAATATGAATTGTTTCTTACAGCTTCAGACAAAAAAACTGCCCGGGTTCGCTTCGTATATGAAAAGGGTAAATAAAATAGACTTCAGTGAAAGAAAGCACCATCCTGGTTGCATCAATTCTCAAAAGAATCTCGTTAAACTCTTTCTGCCGTCTAGACGCCTAGTTTTCCGGGGGAGCGTCGTTGTTATCGTCATCACTTCTTTCGTTGGGCTCGTTGCGCTTGAATAAGGAGAAGTTAGCGTTACCAAATTTATAAGTAAACGTTACCCGGAAGCTCCGCACATTGCCCCTTCGATACGAATCCTGGTAAAAATTTTCGGTATCATAGATTGTTCCATAACGCTGGGTGTTGAAAACATCACTGATGCTAAATGTCAGTTTGCCCTTATTGTCAGTGAACATATCTTTACTTACTGCGAAATCCGTACTGTACTGCTCCTTGTTTCTGCCTTGCGGTAAAATTTCAGGTGACTCATACTCGCTGGTTAACTGGAACCCCAGATTTTTAAACAACCATGATGCGGGCGCTTTTATAAGGTAATTGGCTGTCAGTTGTGCTTCCCAGTTGAAACCTTCATTGCTTAAATTGGTATTATTAACATTGGCAATTACTTTTCGATATTGAAGATTTATATTGGGAATAATGTCAAAATTCTCTGTAATTTTTTGCTTTAAGGTAAGGTCAACCCCCAGCCGATTCTGACTTTTCGAATTAATATAGGTGTTTAAGATGGCATTCGGATCAATCGCGGCATTGCTTAACTGCTGGTATTGAGCTGCTGAAATGGTATCACTGTACTGGGTAACGTCTCCAAGCGTATTCCGGTAATAAATTGCACCGAGGAAACTACCGCCGCTGTACTCCTTGCTATAGTTGAACTCAAATGAATGGGTGAATTCAGGCCGTAAGGTAGGGTTGCCCTGGCGAAGGTTTACCGGGTCGTTGATATCAAGAAAGGGATTCAGCTGCCGGAAATCAGGACGCCTGATCCGCCTTGAGTAATTTAACTGGATGTCTTCTCCCTCCCCGATTGACTGGGTTAGGAAAAGGCTGGGAAACAATGCATCCCAGATATTTTTAAGTTTCGCAGGATAGCTGTATCCAAATTTGTCCCCTTTGTCTACCAACTCTCCATCAAACTGAGACGATTCTACCCTTAGTCCTGCCTGGTAACTGAATTTATTGATCTTATTTGAAAAAGTTCCATAAACAGCGTTGACTACTTCTTTGAATTTGTAATTATTACTTACCGGCAATTTGGTTTCGATGCCGCTTTGAGCCAGGGAGTAAGCATTCAGTAAACTAGTGTTATCCTGGATATATGTCCTGACGCCTGTTTCAAATTTGGCGTTTTCACCAATTGGGTTGATGTAATCAGCCTGGATAGTTAATTGGTCGTTGCTACTTTTGCCGCTATTACGTACACGGTTAGGTGCAGCGTATACGGTATTGTCGGAATTGTAATACGAGTTAATAATGTTAGAAAGGTTATCACCGCCCCCCGTGTTGTAATTTATATCAGCGCTGAGCTGGTGCCCGGGATTGGTAAATTTATGCGTGTAAACAAGCTGTGTACTGCTCCTGTTAAAACCATTTCGGCCATCTGAAAAACGCAGGCCTGTTCTTTCCATTACTTGCCTGTTATCCAGGTATACCTGGTTCTGTTCTTCACTGTTTGTAAAAGTTCCTTTAACCAGGTTTTCTGTCAGTGTGATGGTATTCCGGTTATCCAGGAAGTAATCAAAACCAAAGCGCACCGACTGAAACTTTCGCTGCCGGTCATTCCAGGTGAATTGATTAAAATAATTATCAATTATATTATTCGTTTTATTTTGCCTCAAGGTTCTGCCTGCCGCCCTGCCACCTGACTGGTTAAAATTACCACTCGCGAAAACGTTGAATTTTCCTTCACGAAGATTCAAAGTGAGGTTAGATGCGAATATGTCCGGTGAACCACCCGAAGCAGAGGCAACTCCGTTCAGCCCGACCCTCCTGTTTTTCTTCAGCACTACATTAATAA
>JBBJOD010000438.1:0-4699 GCA_037721715.1 Chitinophagaceae bacterium
GCAGCTAAGACAAAGAAAATTCGTAAGCCGGTTAACTTCGTGAGTAGGATCATATTTGTTATGTGATTTATTAGTGAAGGCTTGAGCTTTCAGCTTTCAACTAATGCTAAAAGTAATTTCCGAAACTGGAATTAATAACCTTGACCTATTTATACAATTATTGCAATAGTTGATCATCGTTCCCTTAAACCTTTGGCTTTGTGCTCAACGCTGCAAGCTGATAGCCAAAGCTATTTTAGCTTCGGGTTAATATTCACCTCTTCCAGGGGTATCGGCCAGAAATAGTCGGTGACCCTGAAATTTTTCGTGGTAACGAACCACCTGCTAAAGGGATCGGTCGTGGTGCCTTTTTTCCTGATAGGCTTAACCGTACTTGGAAATGGCGCCCCATAAAAGTCTGCCTTCAATACTTTATCAGCGATCTTCCACCGCATAAGGTCCCAGTAACGGATACCCTCAAATGCAGTTTCCACGCGGCGTTCCTTACGCAGGATTTCTCTCAGCAGTGCCGGATTGGTTTGGGTAATAGCTGGCATTCCAACAGATGCCCTTGACCTGACCCTGTTGATGGTTGCATCCAGCAGCGGTTGGTCAATGGCTTGTCCGGCTTCCAGCCTCGCTTCCAGGTAACTGAGCAGTATTTCGGCATAGCGTATGATCGGCAGGTTACCACCATAATTGTTCAGATTTCCCGAAAAGCCAGGGTCGCAGAACTTCCTGATACCATAACCCGTTTGCGTTGTCTGTTTGCCGGCACCCAGTTGATCAGGAGCCAGGCTTGAATCAGGATGGGTGATATATTTTCCTTTGAACGACTGCCCGTTGAAGAGGATATTGTATTTCAAACGGGGGTCCCTGTTTTTTGTGGGATCTGTTGCATCATACAAAGGACTGGAAAATGAAAATGTTGCTCCATTCGTAAAATCGTACGCTTCTACTATACTTCCCAGCGGGCAGAATATATGCCAGCCTGCATCAACCGCCGGCCATAGATGTTGGTTCATTCCATTGGCTGCAAGGTTTTCAACAAACTCCATACTGAAGATATTTTCCCGGCTGTTTTCATTTGAAATGAGAAAGAGGCCGGCGTAATCCGGGTCTATTATGTTATCTCCGAAATCAATGATCGATTTGAACGATATAGCAGCTTCTGCATTTTTACCTTCCGCCAGTTGCAGTCTGCCTAAGAAAGCCAGGGCCGCCTGTTTGGACGCCCGCCCTCTTTCTGCCGTGGGTATGTCCTTCAACCTCGGCAGGTCGGCTGCGGCTTCCGTCAATTCCGTTAATGCAAAATTGACAACATCCGCCCTCGGAGCCTTATCAAGCGAATTGGCCTCTTCCTTCGTAAGCAGGCCTTTCACCAATGGAACGGAGCCCCAGTATTGAGAGAGGTAAAAATATTGACAGGCCCTGAGAAAACGCACTTCCGCTTTCATCCTTTTCTTTTTGGTTTCATCCATCTGTACCTTGTCTATATTGGTCAGGAAGTCGTTACACCTGGCTACCCGTGCATAACTCTGCGACCAATACTGGCCCAGGACGGCCATATTTGATGTAAGTGTGCCGTTGGTCAGCCTATTAAATACTGAATTATCTCCCCGCCTGTCGTAAGCATTGTCAGTTGCAAATTCCATAAACAGCAACCCGGCATATGACCACCAGTCTGTAGGGTTGGCATTGGCAGCTGTTACTGAAGTATTTCCCCGGTAAACGCCGGTAAGCGCCAGCATGGCATTGCCCTCACTCGTCCAAAAATTTGCCGCGTCAAACTGATCCAGCGGCGACTGGTTTAATTCTTTACCGCATGAACTAAAAATAAAAATGACCGAAAAAACAAACAGCCCTTTTTTAGTTCTGTGTATTAAATTCATACAAAAAATATTTTAATGCTTAAAAATTAACATTTAGGCCAAAAGTATAATTTCTTAAAATCGGGTAGTAAGAGCCGCTTGAAATAATCGAATTAGAGTCATCAGACGGTGATGAATCAGTGCCTACCTCCGGATCCCAACCCTTTCTATAATTACTGACCAGGAACAGGTTTTCGCCGCTGGCGTAGACCCTGATACTTGCTATCCCGATCCTTTTCAAAACTCCTGTCGGAATGGTATATCCAACCTGGATGTTCTTACCCCGGAGGTACGAGCCGTCTAATACCCAGAACGATGAAAGCAGCGTGTTAGGCGTTCCGGCGTTGGTGACCAGTTCTAACCTGGGGTATCCCGCATCTCTTCTTGGATTCTCTTTCGTCCACCTTTCCTCGATCTGCCATTTTTGAATGGAACCGAAATTATTAAAGGCGATGCCTGCATACCCGTTCATAAAATTAGTTACTTCGGCCACTCCCTGCAGTAGCATACTGAAATCAAACCCTTTATATTCAAGCCCGACATTTAAGCCGAACGTATACTTCGGTATATTACTGCCCAGCACCACCCGGTCGTAAGCGGCTTCCACTTTACCATCCGGTTTTCCATCTGGGCCACTTATATCCTTATAACGAACATCGCCCGGTTGAGCCGACGGATTGATCGCTGCCTGGTTCGCATGTTTCTTTACATCCTCAGCGTCTGTAAACAGACCGTCTGCCTGGTAGCCATAATAAATCTGCATGGGACTACCGATAAACAGAGAACTTCCGTTTCCTACCATTCCGTTTGGCTGGTTGATATTGCCAACTCCCAGGTCGAGCACCCGGTTTTTTATTATCGAGAAATTACCGTTCAGGTTATAGCTAAAGCTTCCAACCTGGTTGTTATGGCTCACCAGGAATTCCCAGCCTTTATTACTCAGCTTGCCCGTATTTTGTTTGGATAAATTAAACCCAAGCGTACTGGAAACACTGCCTCCCGGGCTGTAGAGAATGTCGTAAGAATACCTGTTAAAATAAGTGGCCGACACATTCAGTTTGCCTTTAAGAACGCCCAGCTCTACGCCCAGGTCGGTTGTACGGGTAGACTCCCAATGGAGGTTTGGATCAGTGATGGTTGTTCGGGCCACACCTGAGTTGATTGCCCCACCAAACGGGTAAGAGAAAGTTGCGCCACCGTCTGCCGAAAGCCTGTAGGTATTCTGGTAAGGATAATTTGGAATATTTTGGTTGCCAAGGATGCCAACGGAAGCCTTCAGTTTGAGTTCACTGATCCAATTAAAATTGTCTTTTATGAAGTTTTCCTGGCTAAGCCGATAGCCAACGGCACCGGAAGGAAAGTAAGCATATTTTTTACTGGCAGGAAATCGTGAAGAACCGTCTCTTCTGATTACACCTTCTATCAGGTATTTATTGGCATAACTATAGTTCAAACGACCAAAGACTGACTCAAGTGCCCATTCATTACCGGTGCCTCCCGACTGCTGGTTATCGGGCGAACCCACATTTAACTGTATAAGTTCATTGCCTGGCAACCTGTTACGGTAAGCATTCGATTGTTCAAACTGGCTGTTCTCGAATGAATAACCTGCCAATGCGCTTACCTGGTGGTCACCCATTTTTTTTGCGTACTCGGCAACCCCCTGCAGCGTGTAATAGGTAGTGGAATTGTTGATGACGCTTAATTCATTCGGACCCAGAATGATCTGCGGGTTAATAATCTGGGTAGCCAGGAATTCCTTGCGTTTCGTAGCAAACTGGTTATATGCCGTGATAAGTGAAAGTTTGAGCCCCTTGATCACTTTGTAATCGAGCCTGATATTCGCGTTCAGGTTAAGAGCGTTGTTCGTATTGAAAGATTCGCTTTCTAAAAACGATACGGGTGTGCCTTTCTGAACAACCCCGGCGCCATAAAAACCGTTAGATAATCTTCCCGCATACGTAGACGGGTAACGAACCGCATGGTTTACAATTCCTGTAACGCCTGCAAGGTCGAGCGTAGCCGGAGGGCCTGGTTCTTTGTCGCTTGTTTTGATGCCAGATAACCGGGTGGTAAGATCGAGCTTGCTGTTCAGCGCCGTCTTGATGTTAAGGCGTATGTTATAACGGTCAAAATTATTTTTCACCACCAGGCCATCCTGGAAAAGGTAGCCCAATGACAAACTGTATTGGGTATTCGCCGTACCACTACTAACAGACAAGTTATGCCCGGTTTGCAATCCGCTCTTTGAAAAAACCGATTTGAGAAAATTAGAATTGGGATGATTATCAGGATCTGACCCGTCCTGGAATTTTTTAATGTCATCTGCCGTGTAGGTAGCGCCAGCTGCTTCGTTATACATGGTCGCATATTCCCATGAATTGGCAAACTCAGGAAAGGCTGTCGGTTTCTGGAAACCGGCGTAGCTGTTCAAAGTTATTTTTACCTTGCCTGATTTACCAGATTTGGTAGTAACCAGTATTACGCCATTAGCAGCACGCGCGCCATAGATAGCGGCGGAAGAGGCGTCTTTTAATACTGAAATACTTTCCACGTCATTCGGATCAATATCGTTCATGCTTCCAGGAATTCCATCTACTATAACCAGGGCACCTGAAGAAGCTCCGAACGAGCCCACTCCCCGCACGTTGATTACACCGGCGCTTGCTCCCGGCTGTCCCGAGCGCTGAATGACGGTTACTCCAGCCATTTGACCAGACAACGCATTGGTTAACTGGGTTACCGGCCTGTTCTGCAGTTGTTCTGCAGACACCTGGGCCACGGACCCTATAATGTTTTCGCGTTTCTGAGTGCCATACCCGATAACAACCACTTGTTGCATCTCATCG
>JBBJOD010000439.1:0-4691 GCA_037721715.1 Chitinophagaceae bacterium
ATAAGCATTTTAAGGGCTGACGGCTGACAGCCTTAATTGACCAACACGGTTTAATATTTACATCCAACCAAACACGAGAAGCTTTGTTGTTCACTAATTCATTCATTTAAAATCATTCAAGATGAAAGCGATGTGGAATAATAAGGTTATAGCCGAAAGTGACAAAACCATAATTGTTGAAAACAATCACTACTTTCCCCCGGATTCAGTTAACAAGAATTTATTGTCGTTAACAAACACGCACTCAACCTGCCACTGGAAAGGCGAAGCTTCTTACTATAGCGTTGAAGTAGATGGTAAATTAAATAAGGATGCTGCCTGGTTTTACCCCCAGCCAAAAACAGCCGCTGAAAATATAAAAGATTATATTGCTTTCTGGAAAGGAGTTGAAATAACAGGCACTTAAGAGTATGAAAAAATTTGATGCAATTATCATTGGTTCCGGGCAGGGCGGTACCCCCCTGGCTAAGAAACTGGCCAAATCCGGGTTGAAGACCGCCATCATAGAAAAAAGGTGGATAGGTGGCACGTGCATCAATGATGGATGCACACCAACTAAGGCGATGCTTGCTTCTGCCAAACGAGCTTTCCTGGTACGTAATGGAAAAGAGCTGGGTATTGAAAGCAATGGTTGTACGGTCAACTTTAGCCGGATCATAGCGCGTAAAAATGAAATTGTACAATCTTTCCGCGATGCAGCACATAGAGGCTTAACTGATACAACTCATCTCAGTGTAATTTTTGGGGAAGCTGTATTTACCGGTAAAAAAATTATTTCGGTGTCCCTCTCAAACGGTGAAAAGGAAACCATCACTGCGGACAAGATATTTATTAATACAGGCACCACTCCTAAATTACCTGAATTGGAGGGCCTTGACCAGGTGCTATACTATACTTCCACATCACTGATGGAAATAGAAGTGCTTCCAGACCACCTGATCATCCTGGGAGGTGGTTACATAGCCCTTGAATTTGCGCAGATGTTCAGGCGCCTGGGTAGTAAAGTGACCATTATAGAACAGGATGCCAGTCTGTTGAAACGTGAAGATCAAGATGTTGCAGAATGCTTAAGGAATGTACTTGAAGAAGAAGACATCAAAATTCATACAGCCACTACAGCTGAAAAAATTTCGGTACCCCATCCAGGTACTGTTTCCCTCGTTATAAATTCTTCCATAAAAAGTGAAACCATTGAAGGTTCACATCTATTAATTGCCATAGGCAGGTCTCCACAAACAACCGCTTTGCAACTTGATAAAACAGGTGTATTAACAGACCCAAAGGGATTTATTAACGTAGATGAATACCTGGAGACTTCCATGCCTGGCATTTATGCAATGGGAGATGTAAACGGCGGTCCTGCATTTACCCACATTTCTTACAACGACTACATTATTCTGTTGAAGAACATCCTGGAAGATGCCCGCATTTCTGTAAAAGGACGACAGGTTCCCTATACTATTTTTACTGACCCCCAGTTAGGCCGTGTTGGTTTGACAGAGAAGGAAGCGAAAATAAAAGGTTTTAATACCAGGGCGGTTACGCTTTCTATGGACAAAGTGGCAAGAGGAATCGAAACCGGTGAAACGCGGGGCATGATGAAAGCGATTGTAGATACCGAGACAAAACTTATTTTGGGCGTTGCCATACTTGCTGCAGAAGGTGGAGAAATTATGTCCGTGCTTCAAATGGCTATGATGGGAAATGTAACCTATCCACAGGTTCGTGAAACCATATTTGCCCATCCCCTGTATTCGGAATCTTTAAATAACCTGTTTATGTCGCTGGACAGTAATCTTCCCTTATGATTGTTGTAAAACATGTAAGTAAGTTGTTTGGTGAAACTAGAGCGGTGGATGACATCTCATTCAATGTAAAGGAAGGTCAGAATTTTGTATTCCTTGGTACCAGCGGTTGTGGAAAAACAACTACGCTGCGCATGATCAACAGGTTGACCGAACCTTCGTCGGGCAATATTCTGGTTAATGGAAAGAATGTTGGCGAGCAGCACCCTGATATGCTAAGAAGATCTATCGGGTATGTACTTCAACACAACGGACTTTTTCCACATTATACGGTTGCGGAAAATATTGAAGTAGTTCCCCATTTGCTTAAAATGGAAAAAGCGCATACCCGCAGGCGAACGATTGAATTAATGGAGAAGTTACACTTGTCTCCTGCCAAATATCTTGACGCATACCCGGAACAGCTGAGTGGAGGCCAGCAGCAACGCGTTGGACTGGCAAGAGCGTTGGCCGCCGACCCTCCCGTGTTACTCATGGACGAGCCTTTCGGCGCACTTGACACCATTACCCGCACTACAATAAGAAAGGAGTTCAGTGAACTGGATGAGTTCAAAAGAAAAACAATTGTAATGGTTACTCATGATGTGCAAGAGGCCTTTGCCCTGGCAGACACGGTTTGTTTGATGGACAAGGGCCAAATTGTCCAGGTTGGCAGCCCGGCTGAATTGATCTTCCATCCTGCAAATGAATTTGTAACAGGTTTCCTAAGCGCAGAAAAGTCGCAACTGGCTTTCAGGTCTGTCCGGCTTCTTCAGTTATGGGAGTTTCTTCCGGAACACAAGATCAACGAAAAACACCAGGCATCATCCATCACCACAGATGCTACTGTGTGGGAAGCCATGGAAATATTTTATGAACAAAATTCGATCGAAAGTGCAAGTATAACCGTTTCACATTCCACAACGAAGGAAACAAAACACCTTTTCTTTGTCGATTTGATGACATCAATGAACCGTTTAAAAAAGTAAACAAGGATGCCCGATCAAAAACAGTCGTTCCTTGATTTCCTGGATCAACAGGGAGACAAAATACTGGGCCAGACCCTGGAACACATCGGGCTCACATTTATCTCATTGTTCTTTGCGCTGGTTATAGGCATACCGCTTGGAATACTTATATCGAGGAGAAAGAAATGGGCTGGTTCCGTACTGGGAATTGCCGGTATCCTGCAAACAATACCCAGCATCGCTTTACTTGGAATCATGATCCCGTTGCTTGGAATCGGCGCCAGGCCCGCAATTGTAGCCTTGTTGCTTTACGCCCTTTTACCGATTATCCGCAATACATATACCGGCATCACCGGGGTTAACAGCGCTGTTATTGAAGCGGCCAGGGGTATGGGAATGAGCGGAAGGCAAATACTTTTTAAGGTCCAGTTTCCATTAGCCATGCCCGTTATTCTAGCCGGTGTTCGAACGGCTACCGTAATCAACGTTGGGGTAGCCACACTGGCGGCATATATCGCAGCCGGTGGATTGGGTGAATTCATTTTCGGCGGCATAGCCCTGAATAATTCCAATATGATTCTTGCCGGGGCAATACCGGCTGCCTTGCTTGCCATCATTTTTGATTTCCTGCTTTCTAAAGTACAGCAACTGAATTTGCGAAAGATCAGGGCCGGTCTTTGGCTGCTACCCCTATCAATAGTGCTGCTTTCCTCATTTTACCTACTACCTTCTTTTTACGAAGGAAAATTGCTGGCAGGTTTCACGCCTGAATTCATGGGCCGGCTGGATGGTTACCTGGGCTTAAAAAATAAATACAAGCTTCGTATGCGTACCGTAGTAATAAGTGATGCGGTCATGTATAAGGCGGCACAGGAAAAAAAGCTGGACGTCATAAGCGGTTATAGCACAGATGGCAGAATCAAGGCTTATGACCTGGTCATTTTAAAGGACGATAAAAATATTTTTCCGCCATATTACGCGGCGCCTATTATACGGAATGCTGTATTGCAACAATACCCGGAACTGGCCGGTATTTTTAACCTGCTAAACGGATTTGTCAATGATTCGGTAATGACTGAACTAAATTACAGGGCGGACTACCTGAAAGAAGATCCACAAAAAATCGCTTTAGATTTCCTCGTTTCTAAATCACTTTGGAAGGCACCACGCAAGGGCAGGAAGGGAACCATCCGCCTTGGGTCAAAGATTTTTGCTGAGCAATACATTCTTATAAGTATGTACCAGATGCTGATCAATGGCTATTCAGACCTCCAGGTGACTACAAAAACAGGACTTGGTGGTACAAAAATTTGTTTCGATGCTTTAACCAATGGCGAAATAGATTGTTATCCGGAATATACTGGCACTGGCCTACTGGTAATGCTACAGCCTGGAAAGGAATTGTTAGATTCCATAATAGGCAGCAAAGAGGACGTATATCATTACGTGCAGTCGGAATTTACCAAAAGATATGATATATCCTGGCTTAAGCCGATAGGTTTCAACAATGCTTACGCACTGATGATGCGCAGGCAACAGGCAGAAGAAATGCAGATCCGTTCTATTTCAGATCTGAAGCGCGAAACTGACAAACAACGTAAAGAATGAGTAATTTAAAGGAAAGATATTTATCGGTGCGCCGATATTCTGAAGAAATTTGCAGGCCGCTTAAAACGGAAGACTATGTAGTGCAGCCTATTGTTGACGTTAGCCCTCCGAAATGGCACCTGGGCCATACTACCTGGTTTTTTGAAACATTTATGCTTAAGCCGCATCTTAAAGATTACAAAGAGTTTAACCAGGAATACAATTATGTTTTTAACAGTTATTACGAAACCGTTGGCGCCCGTGTTATAAGAACAGACCGTGGCAACCTGAGCCGGCCTTCTGTAGAGGACGTTTACAAGTACCGTACACATGTGGACGAAGCAATGGAAAA
>JBBJOD010000440.1:0-4664 GCA_037721715.1 Chitinophagaceae bacterium
GGGCGAAGCCCATTTTGTTCAAAGACAATTGGCAGAATATATTTGAAATGGATAACATACGTCAGCAGGTGCGGGACATCACCAATAAATAAACTGGCCGCCAAAGTTATTGCTTCTAATTCGCTTAAAAAATTCGAAGAGTGTCTAATATCGTCTGCCTATAGGGTCAAACGAGGCAAAAGCTTGTTTGTCGGCTGAAAGCCCTCCTGCGTGGGCAAAAGTTTAACGCCTTTACAGTTGGATAAAATGAACATAGAAAAAGATTTGCTTGTCCGTTTAACAAACGCTGATGAAGATGCGTTCAGGGAAATCTTTGATTGCTATTTCAAAAAGCTTCACCGGTCTGTTTATAGATATATTAAAGAGAAAACCCATGCAGAAGACCTCACACAGAACATTTTCATTAAACTATGGGAAAAAAAGGTTGGAATCGATATAAATAAATCCTTCGATGGATACATCTTTGCTGTTTCCTACAGGATTATCACGGATCATTTCAGGCAAACAGAAAAGAGACTTTTATCCGCTACTTCAGACGCAATTATAAATGAATCAATTGTTTCATCAAGTTCTTCAGACGAATTGTTGAACCGTCACCAATTGGAATGTCTTTACGAAAAAGGCTTGCAAACATTACCTCAAAAAAGAAAGGAAATATTTTTATTAAGCCGCCACAATGGGTTGTTCAATAAGCAAATTGCAGAACGCTTAAACATATCAGTCAAAACTGTTAAAAACCAAATGTTAAGCTTCCCTAAAGGCAGTAAACCTTTTCGACTGGTTCTTGCAGATGGCACTTTTATCATGCTGAATGCTGCCTCCTCAATAACATATCCCACCGCTTTTATAGGTGAAGCAAGAAAGGTGCGTATAACTGGCGAAGCCTATTTTGAAGTTGTAAAAAAAGACAATCTCCCTTTTCACGTATCGCATGCTGATATGGTAGTAAAAGTATCAGGCACACACTTTAACCTACATACTTATGAAGATGAAGAAGATGTAAAAGTTACCTTACTGGAAGGGGCTGTTGATGTAGTGTCTGCGGGCAAAAATAAATTGCTGCGTCCGGGACAACAACAAGCCAGTATATCAGGCCACGGCATTAAAGTATTGGATGCAGTTGATACAGACGAAGTGATGGCCTGGAAGAATGACCAGTTTTACTTTGCCGGAACAAAGTATAAAATGCATCATGAGGCAAATTGAAAATTATTATGATGTAGAGGTAAAGTATAGGGATAATGTTCTGTACCTGTTTGTTGCTAAAATCTCCGGCAGGTAAATGTTTCTGAGTTTTTACAAAACTGGAATTGACCAATTTGATTCATTTTAAAATTGAAGGATAGAAGACAATCGTAAAAAAATGAAGCGTATTCGTAATCAAAACAAAACTGCTGCATGTACCAGATAGAGGAGTAAAATGTTAAGTTAACTTTTGTTCTAGACGGGGTAAAGCCTATTATTTATTAACCAAACAAATGCAACTTATGCAAACAACGGCTTATGGCACATTTTCTCACCCGGGAAAATGCCTGATCAAAATTATTTCGATGATAAATTTATTTGCTATTCTACTAACTGTTAGTTGCCAGCAGGCAAGTGCAACCGGACTCAGCCAAAAAATTTCACTGTCAGTTAAAAATTCATCACTCGTAGATGGTTTTCAGAAAATTGAAATGCAAACCGGGTATAGTTTCATTTATGCCAAAGAGCAGGTGGTGAAAATGAAACCCATTGATATTCATGTGGTCGAAGCGGACCTTTGCATGGTCCTCCAACTTGTCTTTAGAGACCAGGCATTTAATTATACCGTCTCCGGTGGAAATAAAATTATTATAGAAAAACCAGGCACTACATTCGAGGAAGTATCATTTGAACAGGCACCACCCCCTTTCATCATTACAGGAAAAATAGTGAATGAAGAAGGCCGGCCTCTTGAAGGGGTGTCCGTTGTACTTAAAAGTTCAAAGAAAGGGGTGACCACAAATAATGAGGGAAGATTTTCTGTCGAGGTGCCCGAGGGGGGCGATGTGTTGATTTTTTCTTATGTAGGATTTGAAAGCCGTGAAATGAAGGTATCTAGGTCTACCGACCTCGGCATTACCTTACAACAAAAAGTAGAAGAAGCCCAGGAAGTTGTTGTCGTGGGTTATGGAGGCGTACGTAAAAGCGATTTAACTGGTTCCGTTTCATCAGTAAAGGCAAAAGACTTGACAGCATATCCTGCTACAAGTGCTGTTCAGGCATTGCAGGGTCGTGCCGCGGGTGTAACAGTGCAAGCCAATAATGGAAATCCGGGCGGCGGGTTTAAGATACGGGTACGTGGCGGTACGTCTGTCAATGCCAGTAGCGATCCCATTTTTGTGGTGGATGGATTTGCAGGAGCATTATTGCCACCTCCTGAAGACATTGAATCTATGGAAATATTAAAGGACGCTTCGGCCACAGCTATCTATGGTTCACGGGGTGCCAATGGTGTTATTTTAATTACAACCAAGCGGGGAAAATCAGGTAAACCCAGAATAGAATTCAACTCATCCTATTCAACTCAAAATGAGGTTAATCGTCTTGATCTTTTGAATGCTGACCAATTTGCAGGATTGATAAAAGAAATAGATCCTGCCTATACTGAAGGTACGGCCAATACGGATTGGCAGGACTTGATATTCAGAAATGGAAATATTCAAAATCATCAGCTCTCCTTTTCCGGCGGAAACGATGCCGTTCGTTACTATGTATCAGGTGCTTATTTCGACCAGAAAGGTATCATTACCAATTCATCTTTTAGAAGATTTTCCATCACTTCTAATCTTGATTTTAATGCTACCTCGTGGCTTAAAATCGGTTTGAATTTGTTTACACAATCTAACAGGGAAGTAGGTGTAATTACGCAGGAAGGCTCTGGCGGTTCAACGAATACCGGTGTGATAGCAGGTGCCTTTAAATTTGGTCCCGACCAACCTGTATTAAGGCCAGACGGCACCTATAGCATTGCGGTTGTTGGCGATCCGTATGACAACCCTGTAGCTACTGCTGCTGAAAGGCAGAATGAAGATATTGGAGACCGCCTTCAGTATAACCTATATGCGGATTTCAGCATTGCAAAGGGATTGAAATTTAAAACCACTTTCGGGTCATTCAACAATAGCGAACGTGGCGGTACTTTTACCCCAACTACCCTTAATGCAGGCAGAAATGTTGGCGGAGCAGCAAGTGTTTCCGGCGATAAAAGAAAAAGCTTTATTAATGAAAACTTTTTGACCTACACCAAACAATTGAATACCAGGCATAGCTTCTCTGCTTTGGGTGGATTTTCTTATCAGAAATTTGTTAATGAAAGCTGGGGGGCCAGAAGTCAGTCCTTCCTCTCCAATTCAGTTTCTTTCTGGAACCTGGGTGGCGGTTCTGTTTACCTGCCTCCCAATTCTTCTTTAACTGAATCTCAATTAGCTTCGTTTTACGCCAGGCTCAATTATAATTTTTCAGATAAATACTTGTTAACCTTTAATGGGAGGTACGATGGTTCATCCAATTTTAGTAAAAACTACAAATGGGCATTTTTTCCCTCCGCCGCATTTGCGTGGAATATGCACAATGAAAAATTCATGAAGGGGGTAGATTTTATCAACTCTTTCAAATGGAGGCTTAGTTTTGGCCTTACAGGCAACCAGGCTATAAATCCTTATCAAACCCTGGCTCGTTTTTCCCCGTCGTTTACTGTGCTTAACGGAGTCGCGGTTAATGCCGTACGACCTACCACCATTGCCAATGAAAATTTGAAATGGGAAACTACGGCACAGCAAAATATTGGAGTAGATATTGGCTTTTTAGAAAGCAGGGTTAATGTAACAGCGGATTATTATTTATCCAGAACCAGTGACCTGTTATTTAATGTGCAACTACCTCAATATTCAGGCTACACTACGCAATTGAAAAATATTGGTAAAATTGAGAACAAAGGTTTTGAATTTGCTGTAAATACCAAAAACCTGGTTGGAAAATTTCAATGGAATACTGATTTCAATATCTCCTTCAATCGTAATATAGTAATTGAACTGCCTAATGGCAATGATATTATTTATGCATTTGCACCGGGCCACATGCCAGGCATCAGCAATTCGGCACAGGTATTAAGAGTTGGCCAACCCATAGGTAGCTTTTTTGGGTGGCAGTACAATGGTGTATATCAGCAGGGCGCAACCTTTATTCCCGGGGCAGGTTTTGAACAGGTAGCAGGTGGCGAAAATTTTAAAGACATAAGTGGCAAGAAAGATGCAAGCGGAAAGCCATTAAACCAACCGGATGGAATTTTGAACAACGACGACAGAACAATTATCGGTAACCCCAACCCTGACTTTATCTGGGGGTTTAATAATGATTTTAGTTTCCGGAACTTCGACCTTAATGTGTTTTTCCAGGGTTCGCAGGGCAATGATTTGCTGAGCTATACCCTGCTTGAGTTAGAAACTCTTTCTGGTATAAATAATTCAACTACTGAAGCACTCAAGCGTTGGACGCCAGGTAATACCAATACCAATGTGCCAAAGGTTGCAACCGGCCGTCCCCAAAGGGTTTCCTCCAGATGGGTTTTTGATGGCAGCTATACGAGGTTAAAAAATCTGGCTCTTGGATACTCTTTACCTGGCGATGTAATAAAACGTTTA
>JBBJOD010000441.1:0-4661 GCA_037721715.1 Chitinophagaceae bacterium
CATACTAACATTGCGTTTTTTGACTGGGCGTTGTGATTCATTGCGTCATTCACTTGGTGTATTTCACTGACCATGGTTAGATTCTCTGCTCCACCGCCATAAAAAAAAAACTTCTGGGTTGAATGAGTCGACGGCCTGACAGCCTGCCTTATTTCTTCCCTGATATTTGGTGATACCCAGAACGCTGGTGATAAAACGCCCAACTTACCGAATACCTTTGGATAGTACAAGCCTGCATAAAATGTAATCAATCCACCCATAGAACTACCGGCCATCATGGTATTCTTTGCTGAACGCAGCGTACGGTACTTCTTGTCAATATAGGGTTTTAAAGTTTTTACAATGAATTCAAGGTATTGCCTTCCCTCTCCCTTACCAAATTGGTGGGTATCATTTGGATTGTACTCATTCATTCGTTTGCTTTCTCCATTATCTATCCCTACCACCATACATGCATTGGCCAGTTCGTCCATGGTTTCATCCACTTTCCATTCACCACTGAAAGAGGTGGATTCATCAAAGAGATTCTGTCCGTCGTGCATATATAAAACAGGATACTTCTTCTTCGAATTTTTGTATTCCTCAGGCAGGTAAAGCCATATTCTTCTTGTTCGGTTGAGTGTGGGAATATAAAAAGCTGTGTCGATAATCTGCACGTTGCCAGAGGCGGTATGCGGCCTGTCATTCATAACACTGGTACTAGCTTTTGTTCAGGAAAGTAACCAGTTGTTGGTGTAAATCATTACTTAAAGGCACAAGAGGTAAACGCAGGTAGTTATCAATTAAGCCAAGTTCCGCCAATACTGCCTTAACACCTGCAGGGTTGTTCTCACTAAATAATAATTCGTAGGATGCCATTAACCCATCGTTCAATATTTTTGCTGATTTAAAATCGCCCTTTAAACACAGTCGTACCATTTCTGAAAAGTTTTTAGGAAAACAGTTGGCTGCCACGCTAATAACACCTTCCATGCCGCAAGCTATCTGGGGTAAAGTGAGCGGATCATCGCCGCTTACAACTAAAAAGTCGGCAGGTTTTTCACGAAGTATCTGCATGCATTGCAACATATCTCCGCTGGCTTCCTTAATGCCAATTATATTATCAATGTCGGTAGCTAACTTAATTACAGTAGCCGCATCTATATTACGCCCTGTTCGTCCTGGTACATTGTATAAGATTATAGGCTTGGGTGTAGCTCCGGCAAGGGCTTTGTAATGGGCATACAGGCCTTCTTGTGAAGGTTTACTATAATAAGGGCTTGCGCTGAGAATGGCAATTGCCTTCTCAAGTGGCAGTGTTTCAATGTCAGTAATCAGGGCTTTTGTGTTATTGCCCCCAATACCCACTACAACAGGAACAATACCATTCACTTTTTCGTAGGTGTAATTGATCACATCAACCTTTTCTTCCTTGCTTAAAGTAGGTGTTTCTCCGGTTGTGCCCAGTATGACAATATATTCTACTCCATTCCTGATTATAAAGTCGATTACATTTCCCAGTGCATCAAAATCAATTTCAAAATCAGATTTGAAGGGTGTAACCAACGCCACTCCCGTTCCTTTTAATTGGTCTCTTAACATTATGACGATTTAAGATTTTATTTTTATGCCCTTTGCTGGCAGGTGCCGAAAATAGCAGGTACTGATTGAGCGATGTAAAAATCGGTCCGTTTAATTTTGCAGGTTGGTTTTTTCTTTTGGCAAGTCAGCGATCTGTTCTTGTCGCTGCTCGGTTATTTCATTCCACGAACCCATCCTTCCGAATTTTTCGATCCTTTGCTGTACCCGGTATTCCGGTGTTTGCAGTTTAAGTTGCCTGATAACTGGCAGAAGCTGTTCTTTTAATAATTGGGCTGCTTCAAGATAGTCCCAGTGTGCACCCCCGATAGGTTCAGGTATTATACCATCGATTAATCCAAAGTTAAACATGCGATCAGATGTAAGTCGAAGTTCTTCCGCCGCTTTTTCCTTCATATCCCAGCTTCTCCAAAGAATGGAGCTGCAGCTTTCGGGGGAGATTACGGTATACCAGGTGTTCTCCAGCATCAACACCCTGTCTCCTACGCCAATGCCAAGGGCACCCCCGGAAGCTCCTTCTCCGATGATGACGCAAATAACCGGAACTTTCAAACGGATCATTTCATAAATATTCCTTGCGATGGCTTCACCCTGGCCTCTTTCTTCGGCTTCCAATCCCGGATAAGCGCCAGGTGTATCGATCAATGTTATCACTGGCTTATTAAATTTTTCAGCCAGCCGCATCAGCCTAAGCGCTTTCCGATAGCCTTCCGGGTTGGCCATCCCGAAATTGCGCAACTGCCTCGTCTTTGTATTGGTTCCTTTTTGCTGTCCAATGATCATTACCGTTTCTTCTCCCAGCTGGGCAAATCCGCCAATCATTGCCTTGTCATCTTTCACAGTGCGGTCGCCATGCAGCTCGATAAAATTGGTTGTCATTTTTTCAATATACTTCAAGGTATATGGACGGTCAGGGTGACGGCTTAGCTGAACTTTCTGCCAGCTATTGAGGTGCAATGTGATCTCTTTCCGCTTGTCGATTACCTGGTCCTGCAGCTTCCTGATCGTATCACTTAAATCTACTTTTGTTTTTTCGGCGGTTTGCTTTAGTTTTTCTATTTCATCAAACAGATCCTTAATCGGTTTCTCAAAGTCTAGAAATTGTCTGTTCTTGTTTTCTGGCATTTTTCTAAGATGAAGAAGTAAAATTAAGGGTTAAATATTTTCTGTTTATATTTTTTTACCGGGCGAAATTTCACGCTTAAAGCACCGGAATGATCGGTAAAATGGGTTCAACTGTCTTTATGCCGACAACTTTTCTAGCGGTGTATTCAAAAGAAAACTGGATAATTCCTGCATGACGAATATAATATACATTCAGTACTATTCATTTTTTAACAGCTTTTTTAAAATAAAGACACCGCCTGCCATAGGTAATGTACCTGTATTTCAACGCTGCCAGGGCTTTTGGTAAATACTTTTTTTATGTATCTTCATTCAGTTAGGTGAACAAGTGATGATTACTGCAACCCTGTCTTGGATGTAACCCGGTAACCTGCGATACAGGCAGGCTGCTATCAAATGAACCCGCCAACCAATGAAGAAGCTCTATCTGATGTTTTTGCTGCCGTTTACCCTGGCTGCATGTTCAACACTTACCAAAACACAAATCAATGCCGTAAATCAATTTGCGCAAACCAGCAAGGGGTTTTCGGCCTATCCCAGCAAAATCATGGAGAGTTTGGCGCAAATAAGATCCAAAAGAGGTATATATTTTGCAAATTCACTGGACAATCCGGCCCTTCATATCCAGGAACTGGACAGTATCTATAGCTTTAAGAAGCAGGACTATGTAATTTCAAGGAAGATTGATATCACTTTCAAAGTAATAGATAAGTATGCTCAATCACTGCTTTTGCTCTCATCAGACAAATTTGAAAAAGACCTTGATATCCAGGCATTACATTTTGGGGAAGATCTCGATTCTCTCACCGTTCGATACAACTCGATCACTAACGTGCAAAAAGTTCCGGTTGCCATAGGTGCTGCAATCAGCCAATTGGTTGCTTTCGGTGGCCGGCAATATATCAGGGCACGACAGGCAAAAGAGATTAAAAAATTTGTTCCTCAAGCCGACACCTTAATTGCTGTTATGAGTAACAATCTACTGGACTTCCTTCTTTCCAGCAACATCCAGGAATTAATAAAAAATGAAGAAAAAGGGGTAAACAACAATTACTTGAGTTATTTAAGGCATGTCAAAACTGTTTCTTCCCTGGTTTCTGGCGGAGACACTTCACTTCTTGCATTTAATACCAAATCCACCATTGAAAATGACAATGAATACATGGATCTGAAAACACAGTTAGACGGCGTGAAAAAACTTCGGCAGTTAACAATTGATGCAACGCGCCGATTAAGAAAAGCACACACAAAGCTGCTCGATGCCATTGCGCGAAAACGAAATTTAAAAACAACGATTTGGGAGGTGCAGCAACTTTATGATGGAATAAAGGAAATTAAATCAGCCATTGAACTTATTGAAAAACCCGCAATAAACGCTTATGGAAGGCTTAAAGACTCAAACACTTGAACAGGTCAGTGATGCTTTACGCGCTATAGAAGACGCAAGAGACGACATTCATTTGCCTGAACAGCAGAAGTTCTACCTGGAGACGGTTGCCGTTCATTTAAGGAATATGGAACGTTCCATCATCAGGAACAAAGAGCTTGAACTAATAGATACGCTAACGACTGATGCTGTTGCTTTGAACGAGATGGCCAGGCACCTGAAAAATTCGGCGAAAAAACTGGAAAAAGTGGCTGGTGCCGTTGCAAAGGTCTCTAAATTGGTAGAATTGCTGATAAAAGCCGTTGCCGGGGGTATTTCGGCAGGTCTTCTATAGTGTTGAATGCTTGATGGGTGATAAGTGATGTGAGAAGGGTGGCATTTCTGGTACCGGATTTGTACAAAGTTACCAGCAGTAATAGGTTTCGAGTGTGGGGTATCAGGTATTGGTTATAATAACCATCACTCTTAACCCATCACTCATAACACATCATTCATAATTCATCAATGACCCCCTTAAAAAATGGGTTTTGCAAATAAAATGACTTCAAACTTATTCCATACATATAATAAT
>JBBJOD010000442.1:0-4657 GCA_037721715.1 Chitinophagaceae bacterium
CATGCTTAACGGAGCCCAAACTCTTGGTTTTCCAAATAATACATTGCCAGCAATTGTTGTTCTTACTTCGAATACCACTGGCTTTACATTTCAGTTTATTGATTATAATAGTGGTGCCGTTTTAACGCCATCTTCCACTTCGATTACGATTAACTATATTTCAATAGGCGCTCAATAAATCAACATGGCAGGTCTATTTTTAGGCCTGCCATTAACAAAGAGGAGGAAGAAAAGAAAGAATTGGGAACTAAACGATACACATACTAAATACTTATAGCATCATGAACAAACAAATCTTCTACATACTAATCGCGTTTGTTTTCTTCTCACTAAACTCAAATGCGCAATCATTAACAACGTCTGTTCTCTCAACCGGTGGAGGCTCAGTCTCCGCCGACGGGGTGCAGCTCGGCTGGACGGTGGGCCAGCCATTTCTTCCGATGTCGCTCTCTACGGGAAACACGATCCTTACCCAGGGTTTTCAACAGCCCGAACTACAGGTCTGGACGGGGTTGGTTAATAACCAATTATACAAAGGAGTGCCCATTACAATTCCTTTCAAAGCCTCCGGGATCATCAGTGACTACAATGTATACACCGCTGAACTATCCGATAAAAATGGAGATTTCAACAATCCAACCCGGATAGGAACTTCCAGAGGCAATGAAAACGGATTGGTAACAGGTACTATTCCTTCCGATGCGGTGGTTGGAAGTGAGTACCGTATCCGGATCAAAAGTTCAGAATCTCCTTTTGAAGGAACTGACAACGGGTACCCGCTTACAATAAAACAACAATTTGTTGTCAACGTTTCACCGAACCCCTCCCGGACCAGCTTTGGTCTTTCAACAGAAGGCACCTCGGGTGAAAAAATTCAAATAACCGTCATGGATGCTTTCGGACGGACAATTGAAATAATTAATGGTGGCTTTGTAAAAGGCGGTTTTCTTCAGCTAGGTGCAAATTACCGCCCGGGAGTCTACATGGTACAAATAATCCAGGGCAATGAAAAAGTAGTATTGACGTTAGTTAAACTGTCAAGCTAATATTATTTTCTATAGGTGCAAAAAGGTGACAGCAATGTCACCTTTTTGCATTTCCAGGTTTTTATACAAAGATGAAAAGGCAGGCATATGCCAACCAGGATGAGTGTCAAATTGTAAAAAATGCAGTTATAATAACTTCTTCCGCCTAATGTCATGAATTCAACCACGGCCATAAGATTTCTCTGCTTTTTGTTTTTTGCACTCATGGCATGTCACTTACTCAACGGACAGAACATTTGGACCTGGGTGCATGGAGACAATACGGTATACAATGCAGGGATCTACGGCTCAAAAGGTACGCCGGCAACCGGAAACCAGCCAGGCAGCAGGAATCGCAGTACCTCGTGGACGGACCCTTCCGGCAACCTCTGGATGTTTGGTGGATTTGGCTATGCTTCCGTCGGGGCGCCCCAATCGCTTAATGACTTGTGGAAATATGATCCGATATCTAACCAATGGGCCTGGATAAGTGGTGCCAACATTGTAAAGAGCACCGGTATATATGGTGTTAAAGGCACTTCCTCCTCTACCAATATGCCAGGTGCCCGGTATGGCGGCTCGGGGTGGACGGACCCTGGTGGCAATTTATGGCTGTTTGGTGGTTATGGTTACGCCGAAACGGGACCTGCCCAATTCCTTAATGACCTGTGGAAATATAACCCGGTTACAGATGAATGGACCTGGATGAACGGTGATAAAACCACCAATATGGTGGGCATCTCCGGGATCAAGGGATTTGCTGCCGCTTCCAATAAACCTGGAAGTCGTTATGGAGGCGCTGTATGGAAAGACCTCCAGGGCAAGTTATGGATGTTCGGTGGTAAAGGTTATAGTAGCAGTCTCGCGGGCGACCTTAATGATTTATGGATGTACGACCCGGTTTCCAGTGAATGGACCTGGGTAAGTGGTGATAATACCATTAATAACGCTGGTTCTTTTAACGTGCTGGGAAGCTCTTCTCCTTCAAATAAACCAGGAAGCAGGTACCTTTCTGCATGCTGGACGGATAAGGCTGGCAATTTGTGGATGTTTGGTGGCGAGGGATATGGAAGCACCAGCTCCAAAGGGCATCTTAACGACCTTTGGATGTATGATATTGCTCTAAAAGAATGGTCCTGGAAAGGCGGAGATAATACCATTAACCAGGCAGGTATTTATGGAAGCAAAGGGATACCAGCAACATCCAACCGGCCGGGTGCCAGGCAAGGAACTGCGGGCTGGTCGGATGAAAACGGCAACCTCTGGTTATTCGGGGGCTATATTTCTACCTCCCTTTATTTTAATGATTTATGGCGGTACAGCCCCGTTAAAAATGAATGGACCTGGGTACAAGGCGATAATACCTCCAATAACCAGGGAATTTATGGTTCGAAGGGAGTAGCGGCGGCATCAAACATGCCCGGATCCAGGTATGTATCTGCAACATGGAAAGATAACCAGGGAAATTTCTGGCTGTTTGGAGGGGAAGGGTATAGTGCCAGTCCCCTGGGCTATTTAAACGACCTCTGGAAAATATGTGTTATAACCGGATCGATAAATCCGGCAACTGCTACTATTTGTCCGGGTTCTTCGCAAACGCTTACAACTTCCGGCGGCACTTCCTACCAGTGGAGTCTGAATGGATCACCTATACCCGGCGCAACATCGTCAACTTATGAAGCCAGCCTGGGAGGCACTTACGCCGTAATGATCAGCAACGGCTCATGCAGCATAACGGCAACCAATACCTCCAAAATTACAATGGGCTCGTCGCCACTTGGATCAATCAAACCGTCTGCTGTAACAATCTGCACAGGTGGCACACAAATACTTTCAACTTCCGGCGGAACATCTTACGAATGGAGCTTGAATGGAATAAAAATAGCAGGTGCAATTGCGGCGACATATAGTGCCAGTTTGCCCGGCCTTTACGAGGTGATCATCAACAATGGCACATGCAGTGCAGCAGCTATTAACAAGTCGGTTATTACAATGTTACCCGGTCCCCTTGGCTCCATTGCGCCGGCTGCCGCATCCATTTGTAGCGGTACTCAAACGCTTACAACTTCCGGCGGTACATCCTACCAGTGGAGCGTAGACGGGACTCCAATTACAGGGGAAATCTCAGCAACATATACGGCCCGGTTAGCAGGGGTATATGCTGTGGTGATCAGCAATGGTACTTGTAGTGCTGCGGCTATCAATACGGCCATTATTACATCCGCCACATCACCCATTGGTGCTATTATGCCGCAGACTGCCTCCCTTTGCGCCGGAACTACACAAATTCTCAATACTTCCGGCGGTACTTCTTACCAATGGAGCCTTAATGGAACATCCATTATCGGTGCAACAACATCATCATATATTGCCAGTTCACCCGGATCTTATGCTGTTATAATCACCAATGGAACATGTAGTGCAGCTGCGACTAACACCGCTGTCATAACCAATGCCATTGTGAGCCCCGGAGTAAGGTACCGCGAAGTACAGGTCCTGGGCAATGTGCCCTATACCCTGGCTGCAAGAAACATCGGTAAAAATTATCTTTGGGACCCGCCAACTGGTTTAAATGACCCTGCAAGCAGAACACCCGTGATTATTACCAGTAGTGAAAGGGAATTTAAAATCTTTATTACAGCAGAAACAGGTTGTATTACAGTGGATACAGTGTTAGTAAAGGCATACAATAAAACAGCGGTGCTTGTTCCCAGCGCATTTACGCCAGACGGAGACAATAATAACGATTTACTGCGGCCGACAGGCATTAATATCCCAGTAATAAAAGTCTTCGCTGTTTATAATCGTTGGGGGCAGCTCATTTTTAAAACCGATCGGGCAGGAGACGGCTGGAATGGCACAATAAAAGGTATTGCACAACCTCCAGGAACTTACGTATGGATGTTTGAAGGCCGCGATCCGTCCGGTACTCCTTTCAAAGCCAGGGGAATTTCAATCCTTATACGGTAATACCATTAAGTCTTAATTGCTCAAACTTCGAAGTTTTTACTGATCTCTGTTGCAAAAAAGTTAACGGTGGCGAGAGAAATGATAGTACTGGCAGTATAACACGTCTTAATCATATTTAACGCAACATGGAAATTTGAAAAATCTTTATTCAGCATATAGTATTCCACTCATCACGAAGTCAATAACACCCCCATGTTGGGTTTTAGTAGATTTATGTGAATTGCTGTTTTGTACAATTTATAAGGGATTATGGTTTTTCTATTGGAGATACCTTTACAATTTGCACATTATGTAAGTGCTTTTTGAGTCAACTGTAGTTGTAAACACTTGAGGTGTATTCTTGTTTTTGAAAACAAAATACTGAATTCATAGTTTTAGGTCCAAACCTATCGTAATGAAAAACCGACTTAGACTGCTGACGATTTTCATATTTATGATAAATTTTCAATTTCTGCAAGCTCAGTCGCCAGGCCTTATTGTTCGTCCCCCGGGTGGTAATGGAGTTACAGCATTAAATCCAAATGGAGATGGGTATAGTTCTCTTACCAATACTGGTTTCACCACCGACGACCTTACCCAAAGTGAGATTGCATTCAAAATAGTTCCTGTTAAGTGTACCCCAATCGTAGGACAGATAATTAACTGATTTAAGATAATTAGAG
>JBBJOD010000443.1:0-4656 GCA_037721715.1 Chitinophagaceae bacterium
TGAACATTTCGTTGAACTTAAACCTTCGGTAACAACCCTGGGCATATCTTCATTACCTCTTACAAAGGTTGATATATTCTTAATCGAAGATAAAATCGGAAAACATATACAACCGATCAAATCAATTACGAAAAAAAAGAAGTGCACCGGGATGGCACCTACCTAATCCACAATAAGTATTGTCATAGTTCGATAGGCGAAAACCATTGAATTCTCAACTTTTCAATCCTTCAAATAATTGGAACAAAAAAGCGCTTTTATATTTCTTACAATCTGCCAGCACCATTTGAAAAGTCAGCCATCTCCATTCCGGGCTAGATTGAAAGATCCAACAATCAGCGTTTAAAATTGTATCAAAATGCCGTTGCAGGCTATTGAAGAATTTAGAAAAAATAGGCTTTCGACAGCTTCCTTCTGTTTGATTACGTTTTAAGACAAGAAAATGTCAGGCGTAATTGTCGTATTGCCGGCAGAAACATAAAGAGTAGTTGATGTATATTTTAAACAGTCTTTGTCACTATAACCATGACAATTTGATGGAGAACAGGTAAACAATCAATAGAATCTTGAAATTTTAAATTTAATAGATTGAAACCAATCTTTATCTTATCTTTTATTTTATTCACTGCAATGCCAGCAGTATCGCAGGAGAAGCGGGAAATATTTTTTGCAGATGTAACAATATATGTTGAGGGGGGTAAGTATTACCTGACGGGGTCAAAAGGCGCGGATGGAGGAGCGCAGGGATTTGCCGTTTTGGAATCGAAAGACCTAAAGACCTGGTCAGTCCCGGCTAAATTAAATGACTCTCTTGGTATGGTCCTTACCAAAGGAGACCAGACCTTCGGTACCAAGGGCTTCTGGGCACCACAAATATTCAAAGCTAACGGTACCTATTATTTGACATATACTGCCGATGAACAAACGGTACTAGCTCAGTCACAGTTTTTTTTGGGCCCATATCGGCAAAAAGTAGTTGGGCCTATTGATGGAACTGAGAAAAATATCGATTCATACATTTTCAAAGATAACACGGGCAAATTTTTCCTCTACAGTGTACGATTTAATAAAGGCAACTACCTGTGGGTAGCTGAGTTTGACCTGGAAAAGGGAAAGATCAAGCCTGAAACACTAACCAGATGCTTTGACCAAACAGCGCCTTGGGAAGCTACTCCTAATTATAAGTCATCGCCAATCATGGAAGGCCCGACCGTTATAAAATTAAATAAAAAATACTATTTGTTTTATTCGGCCAACCATTTCATGAATATCGATTATGCTATTGGCTATGCAGTGTCTGATTCTCCCTACGGACCTTGGGTAAAATATAAAAACAATCCCATAATTCATCGCTCTATCGTTGGCGAAAATGGGTCGGGACATGGAGATTTGTTTGAAGGGTTGAACGGCCAATTGTATTATGTGTATCATATTCACTTTGACCAAAATAAAGTAATTCCACGGAGAACACGAATAGTCCCTGTAGTAAAGCAGTGGGATGCCAGGACCGGTGTTTATACTTTCAGTGTAAAAGGAGATGAAGTCATTATACCTGTAATGGCCGAAAAGTAGAGGATTATCCGCTTAGAAGCTAAAATATTTGAACGCTCATTTGAAACATGCTTTTAGGCGTCCTTAATACCAAATACAAAGAGATCTGAAAAGTTAAAGAGTGAGTTTCTCCGGCCCGCCATTATAGTACCAGGGTATCCACCCCTTTTTGCGGGAAAGCCTGCAGAACTTACCCATGAATTGAACCCGGGAATTATTAACTCCTTGTATCTTCGATGAGCGAGTTTACCGGCAAAGCATCTGCCTGTTTAAAATACATAAGGTGCAACCGGTTTTTTGATTTTGTCACCAGGAGTGGAAGGTTTGATTTCCTCAGGCCCGGTAAAAGAATCGCCCTGCTGTTTTCTCCATTCCACCAATTTCGCACGGAATTGTTGCATTAGAATGGATGACGAGGCTTCGCCCGCAATATTTCGCATCTCCCGTGGATCGGATTCAAGATCGTAAAGCTCTTCCGCTGGCCTGTTATGGTAACGCCACAGCACGGAAGCCGCATGTTCATCGGTGAATGACCGTTCACGCCAGGAATCCCAATATTCACGCCCGCCATCATGGTCCTTTGCACGGTCCATATGTGTTGTATATAATATCTCAGGTGCCATGTTGAGAATGAACTTGTACCTGCTCGTGCGTAACATCCGGGCAGGTGACCTGTTCATCATCCCGTCGCCGGTATGAGTAGCGAAAACATATTCCTGGGCTTTATAATCTTTGCCAGCCAGCAACGGAAAGAAACTTTTCCCGTCAATATCCGTCGGTGCTTTTCCACCAGCAGCTTCTACCAGCGTTGGCAACAGGTCGGCGAGCGAAACCAGGGCATCCGTTTTAACGCCTTTGTTTGCTTTGCCTGGCCATCTGATGATGAGGGGCACTTTGATACCATCATCATAAAGGCTCCATTTTGCAAAGGGCCATTGCGGTCCCTGATCTGCGATAAAAATGACGATCGTATTTTCTGACAGCCCGCTTCTTTCAAGGCTATTGATCAACCTGCCTACGTTAGCATCCATCTTGCTGATATCCGTATAGTATCGTGACCGTGATGCCCTTGTTTCTTTTGTATCGATGTGCTTGGCAGGGATGTCAACATCTTTTGGGTCATAGCTCGCTTTTTCCGGCCAGATAACATGTGGACTATGATCAGCCACTATGAGCATGAATGGCTTTTCTTTCCGGTGCGCCGACAAAAAGGAGTCAACCGGCGTCAGGTTCAGGTCATAGTTTAATCCGGGTTTTTTTTTCATGACCTGGCTCCGGCACGTTCGTGTTAGGGATCCGTTCAAAGTCAAATACCTCATCCGGGCCAACGTGCAGTTTCCCCGCGATAAACACACTATATCCAAGTGGCCTCAGGTAGTAAGGGAGCGACTTCGTACCCTCTTTCACCCCTCCATGATTGCCATGTGCGCCATGCTTCACAGGAATCATCCCGGTAAAGACGGAACTCCGGGTGGGAGTGCAGGTGGGGGAGGTCGCAAACGCATTGTAAAATCGCAACGACTCGCCCGAAAGCCGCGCCAGGTTTGGAGTCTTTATCACTTTATTGCCATATGGCTCAATATCATTTACTCCAAGATCATCAGCGATAAAAAGGATGATGTTGGGTAACACCTTTTTAACGCTACCTTTTTTCTGGGCGGCCGCTGACATAATTAGCCCCGTTAGAACACAGGATACCAGGAAATACTTCATGACGAGAATTTTTATTATTTGACTGGGTCTGCCGTTTCATAAGTAACACGAAAATGTTTAATAACCGGCATTCTGCTTAAGCAACGGGTCTGAATCCAGGGCCTGTTGCGGGATGGGAAAAACGACATGATGTGGTTTAGCATTTGCTGCCCCACGCGCAAGGGCGTACTGAACCAATTTACCTGTGCGTACCAGGTCCTGTCTCCTGAGGCCTTCACAATAGAACTCCCAGCTCCTTTCGCGGATAATATGTTCACGCAGGGCGCCGGCCGACCCGAAATCGCTAGCTGAGATAGGTGTAACGCCAGCTCGGGCACGGATCTGATTTATCAGGCTGATGCTTTCAGCGTTGACTCCATTTAACTCGTTAAGTGCTTCAGCCCTCGACATCAAAATATCTGCATAACGGATCTGCGGTATATCGTTTCCGCCGCCACCTTCAATAGAAGCAGGATCTGGCCAGAATTTCATAGCCCGGGTGTCGTTGTTGTTCAACAGCGAAATCCTTTGGCCGGAGCCATTGATATAAGATGTAATGATCATTGTTCTTCTTACATCGTTAGCCGCGAAGGAATTATAAAAGGCGTCATATAACCTGTATTGGGCGGCATAGTTCCGGTAGTTACTCTGGAACGTGATGCCTGTTACCGGATCACTTTGAAAGCCGGGCGGAAATACGTAGGCACACCAATCGTTGCCAGGCCCGCTCACGGGGCTCGGTGCGGCGGGCCGTACCCAGATATATTCTTTATTTCTTTCGTTTTCTACACGAAACATTGCGGTGTAGCTGGGATTTAATAGATAGGCGTTCAGGTTGGTAACCTGTTTTGCGGCATCGGCGCATTTCTGCCATTGCTTGGTATTGAGATAAAACTTACAAAGAAAGGCAAGTGCTGCACCCTTGTGTGCGCGGCCATATTCCTCCTGCGATCCTGGATTGGGCAGGCTAGAAACAATTGACGTGAGTTCCGATTCAATAAAAGTACGGATTTCCTCCTCTGTACTCTTGGCGAGGCCTAGTTCGGTTCCGAGTGTTGTTTTCCGCAAAGGAACAGGCCCGAAGTGCAGGTATAGTTGGTAATAACAGACGGCCCGTATAAACCGCGCTTCCGCTGCATAACCATTTTTCCTGGCTTCGCTGATATTGGCGGCGTCGAGGTTGTCTAGTACCGAGTTGGCATCACGGATAGCCAGGTACATTGGGTTCCAGAACATGCCGAAAATCCAGTCTAACCCTGAATCCCAGGTATAATTGATAAACTGTAAAGCCTGCCTGTTGTCTGCGCCTCCTGTTTCCCACATAATATCACCAACCATTTCCTGGGCCATGATAAATCCTTTTGTGGCAGCCTGGAACCGGACATTCGCCTCGTGTGTGTAGGCGGCCTTCAA
>JBBJOD010000444.1:0-4651 GCA_037721715.1 Chitinophagaceae bacterium
GAAAGCAGCCCCGATTGCTTAAAAGTATTAGACGCAAAAGGTCGAATTCTGTTTATGAATTTCAACGGGCTTTGCCAGATGGAGATAGATGATTTTTCAACCTTCAAAAACAAAAATTGGTGGACCCTGTGGGGCAGTGAAAACGAAGCATTGGTAAAAGCATCAGTAGATATAGCATTGAAAGGAGAAACTGCACAGTTTACAGCGTTATGCCCTACTGCCAAGGGTACCTCTAAATGGTGGGATGTATTAGTATCGCCTGTAGGCAAACCCGGTGAACCGGTACAACAAATCATTGCTGTTTCAAGAGATATTACCGAACAAAAAAAATCGCAAGAAGCTCTAGACAAAATAAATCAAATGCTTGATTTAAAAAACATAGCGCTTGAAAACGCAAATGCTGAACTTAAATCATTCAGCTATATTGCAAGCCACGATTTGCAGGAGCCAGTGCGTATGATAAAGATGTTTAGCAAGCGGATCATTGACGCAGAAAAGTTTTCAGATAAAACACAGAATTATTTTAATTTCATCATAGCAGCAAGTGAGCGCATGCAAAACCTAATCATTTCGCTTATTGATTATTCCCGTATAGATAGAACTGACTTAAATTTTGTTCCCTGCGATTTGAATACCATTGTTGAAGAATCAAAAAGCGACCTTCACTTAAGGATCGTTGAAAAACAAGCCAAAATAGAGTATGAAAATCTTCCCACAATAAATGGACTGCATGTACAGCTTTCCCAACTGTTTACAAATCTTATCAGCAATGCCATTAAATACAGCCGACCTGAAATTATACCACATATCAAAATTAATTCGGAACGTATTCATGGAAAAGAAATCAGTCATCCGGCAGCAATCAAACAACTAGAATATTACACCATAAAAATTGCAGACAACGGAATTGGTTTTGAGAAAGAATACGCAACAAAAATCTTTGAAGTATTTCAGCGGCTGCATGGCAGAAACGAATATTTAGGAACAGGAATTGGCTTAGCTATTGTAAAAAAGATTGTAACCAACCACAAAGGTTTTATTATAGCAGAAGGCAAGCCGGGTATTGGTTCAACATTTACTATTTACATACCAACCTCATGAACAGAAAATTTCGTGTTGATGATGATGTAGGTGACCAGTTCCGTTTTAGAGAAGTGATTGAATCTATAAATATAAGCCCACATTGCGATACAGCCACGAACAGGAACATTGCTCTTGATAAGTTAAAAGCAAGCACTTCTTTAGCCGACATTATCCTTATTGGCCTGAATATGCCTGTTATAAATGGGTTTGATTTTCTAATCCAATTCAGAAAAGATGATGCGTTAAGCAACATTAAAGATGGCATTTTAACCACATCGAATATTCTCCGCTGACAAAGAATTGACAAGAGGTTTTAGAGATCTCTATCAATGCCCGTGCTATAAGAACAACACAATGCAATTGGCACAGGTATACTATCCATGGAAACATGCAGATGACGGATGAGAAAAAAACGGGCACATAATAAAATAGTGCATAATGAAACGCACCGTTAAGAACGTACCAGTAAAAGCCTGGGCCGGAGATAATAAAATGAGATTAAACGTTAGGAAATAAACAAGAAACCTTATTTTGTCAAATCAATTGGAGTATTAAAACCAACTTACAACAAAAGACAGTGACAGTAGAAACTTTGAAGCAGGTGCTCGACGCATTTAACCGGCATGACCTCGATGCCATCATAGAATACTTCTCCGTTGATTGCTCTTTTGATTTTCCGAGAGGATCTGAGCCTTGGGGACAACGCTTTGTCGGCAAGGCACAAGTGAGGGAAGCTCTTGCCGGTCGCTTTAAAGGCATTCCTGATGTTCATTATGGGGAAGACCGACATTGGATCTCTGCTGATGGTACTAAGGGAGTATCAGAATGGACACTCACGGGAACAACAACTTCAGGGGTTAAATTAAAAGTGCGAGGTTGTGACCTTTGGGAGTTTCAGAAGGGCAAAATCACCCGAAAGGATTCCTATTGGAAAATAATTGAGCAAGCCAACCCACCTGCAAAGAAATGAGTAGAGGACATTAATAAAGTTTTGTGCTGAATTGATACACTCATTTTCGTGACAGGTAGCACGAACGCACAACAAAAGTTTGCAATAGCAGCGCCGGACGTTAATAAACATCCTGCCACCGCAAATACCGACACGTTGAGCGTAACCGCCAATAGACTTCACTCTATAGCTTCAATTGTATGAAAAAATATTACCCTGCCATTCGTATGCTTCACTTATACTTTGGTCTATTTATTAGTCCATTTGTACTCATCTTTAGTATTAGTGTAATAATCTTTAACCATCCAGGTTTCATAAACCGTTTTAATCCGGCTATAGCGTTGCCCGACATAAAAACAAAATTGGACAAAATACCTTACGATACTTCTGATTTACAAACAGCAAAAGCAATCATAAGAAAACTGAATATTAACGGAGAGATAGATTTTATTTCTAAAAAGGACAGTTCTATTTCTTTCCCGGTTAACAAGCCTGGTTTAAGAACCCATATTACAGTAAATACCACTAATGATAGTGTGTTAATCACACAGAAAAATGAAGGCACGCTGCGTTCAACTACATATTTGCACTCAATGCCTGGTCCACATAATGTAAGCATACGTTCCAATTCGGCATTCTTGAAAATCTGGCGAATATTAGCGGATGGATTTGTTTATATACTCCTGTTCCTTACTGCTAGCGGTGTTTTTTTGTGGTATATATTAAATGCAGAACGAGTTATAGGAATGTATGCACTTGCTTTGGGCGTGCTGTTTTTTGTTGGTATTTTATTATTTATTTTTTAATCTGCTGACTGATAACATGCAATTTCAAAAATTTTTAAAAGAACTGAATTTCTGGAACAGAAAGTTACATATTCACCTTGGCCTGTTTTTTCTTTTATTTATATGGTTATTTTCTGTTTCGGGTCTTCTTTTAAACCACGGAGAATGGAAAATATCCAGTTTCTGGGATGAAAGAAAAGAAACTGAAATAGTTACTCCGATACATACTTCAAATAGGAGTGATAGTAGTACCCTATTAAAAGATATGATGTCTCAGCTTGAAATTGCTGGTGAAATAAGCAATGTGAAAATGTGGGCGGATAGTCTTCATTTCCGGGTATCAAAACCCGGTGAGGTGAGAACCCTGAAGGTAAACTTTATAACAGGCGTTTGTACTCAAAAAGAGATGCAATACAATTTGGCAGGTAAAATCCGAACCCTTCATACATTCAATGGAGTTGATAAAAACAATCCTGATATGCAGGCTAACTGGCTATTTACAGGTGTATGGAGACTATCTATGGATGCTATAGCGATAGGACTTTTGTTATTATGCATAAGCAGCTGGATTATGTGGTTTAAAATAAGAGAAAGATACCGTTGGGGATGGATTGTTTTGATATTCGGCTTAGGTGCTGCTGTTTACTTTGTATTTATTTTACGAATGCTGTAATACAGTTAAAAACTAAGCAGAAATTCCTTAAAATTTACCTTTCCAAACCTTCTTTAAGACAGCTACGTATAATCGAGTAGACGGCCTCACCGCTTGTAAGCGATGAGGTGCGTATCGCACACCACCGTACGTACGGGTCTCGTATACAGCGGTTCATTAAGTTGAGGGGATACTTTCTAATAGTGTTCGAGAATAGGTGTAGAGCTTCGTTTTTTCAGTCGTTTTAGTGTAATCGTAGTGACCAAGTATCGGGCTTTTTGCTACCGCGGCACAGGTATACTATCCATGGAAACATACAGAGGACGAATGAGAAAAAACAGGCACATAATAAAATATTGAATAATGAAAGCCAACGTTAAGAAAGTACCAGTAAAGTCTGCACCGGAGATAATAAAATGGAGATTAAACTATAGGAAATAACAAAGAAACCTTATTTTGTTAATAATGAATTTAGGTTTAAGCAATCAATCAGGATCATTTAAAAATTTAAATATTTAAAAATGGAACCTATCACTATCACCCCAGCTGGTAATATCAAACAACAAATAGTAAATGAATTCAAAAAAAAGCTTACCGGAGACTTGCTTCTGCCTGGTGACCAGGGGTATGAAGAGACTCGGAAAGTATGGAACGGCATGATTGACCGGCAACCGGCTTTGATTGTACGCTGCAAAAATTCGGAGGATGTTACTCATGCTGTGAATTTTGCCCGGGAGCATAACCTGTTGCTATCGGTAAGAGGAGGAGGGCATAATATTACAGGTAATGCAGTTTGTGATGGCGGCATCATGGTTGACTTGTCACTCATGAAGTCAATAAAGGTCGACCCTGTACAGCAGATTGCCGATGTAGAAACAGGAGCTACCTGGGGTGATTTCGATGCAGCATCACAAATACACGGTTTGGCTACTACGGGTGGAGTAATTTCGACCACAGGTGTGGCTGGGCTCACATTGGGCGGAGGTGTAGGATGGCTGGTTCGCAAACATGGGCTAAGCTGTGATAACCTGTTAGCGGCAGACGTTGTAACTGCCGCAGGAAACTTATTGAGAGCCAGCGCCAAAGAGAATCAGGAATTGTTTTGGGGCATTCGTGGTGGGGGTGGAAATTTTGGCATCGTAACTTCAATGAAGTTCCGGTTACACAAAGTAAATACAGTAT
>JBBJOD010000445.1:0-4649 GCA_037721715.1 Chitinophagaceae bacterium
AATTTATCGCTTAAACATAACCGTTATGAAACGCAGGAACTTATTAAAAACAATTTCCCTTTTGCCCCTGGCAGGAATAGCAGGTGCCGTAATTCCAACCCAATCAGTGCTGGCTGAAACGCCGGATGCAAAAGGACGCGACATTATCGAAGAGCTGGGTATGCGGTCTTTCATCAATGCCGCCGGGAACTATACGGTGATGACAGGTTCTTTAATGCCGGAAGAAGTGATGCAGGCCATAAATAATTCTTCGAAAAAATTCGTCCTCCTTGATGAGGTACAGGATAAAGTAGGCGTAAAAATAGCCGCAATATGCCACGCCGAAGCGGCTACTGTAACCGCAGGTTGCTGGTCGGCACTGATGCTGGGAATGGCAGGCGTGGTTACCGGCATGGACACCAAAAAAGTCAGTCAGCTTCCATTTTTGGAAGACACTGGTATGAAGTCACAGGTCATTATGCAGAAAAGTCATTCTTTGGGATATGATCACGCGCTTACCCAAGTCGGGGTCACATTATTGACGGTGGAAACAAGGGAGGAATTAGAAAAAGCCATCAACGACAAAACAGCCATGTTGTGGTTTTTAAACCGGGAGGCGCCTAAAGGTCAAATAAAGCACGAAGAGTGGATACAAATTGCAAAAAAACACAACATCCCTTCCATGATCGATATTGCAGCTGATGTGCCTCCGGTTGAAAATCTCTGGAAGTTCAATGATATGGGCTTCGACCTGGTAGCCATTTCCGGTGGTAAAGCCATGTGCGGACCACAAAGCGCCGGGATACTGATGGGTAAAAAGGAGCTGATAGCTGCCGCAAGGTTAAGTGCTAACCCGCGGAACGGCATTGGGCGCGGACAGAAAGTAAATAAGGAGGAAATCATAGGAATGTATGTTGCCCTTGAAAAATTCGTAAACACCGATCATAAAAAGCAATGGAAGAAGTGGGAAGATAAGATCGCAGTCATTGACAATGCCGTTAAATCAATCCTGGGTGTGACAACGGAAGTAATTGTGCCGCCTACTGATAATAACATGCCCACTTTGAAAATATCCTGGGACGCCGGTAAAGTAAAGTTAACCCGTGAAGAAATGGGACAAAAACTACGTCTTGGCACTCCATCCATTGAAGTGATTTCATGGGAAGCAGAACACAGCATCCGGGTGGCCGTTCACCCGCTACAACCGGGTGAGGAAAAATCGGTAGGCGCGCGCATCAAAGAAGAACTTACTAAAGCTTTCGTATAGACGCTCTTAATATAATTTTGTAATGTTTCTTAATATAACATTCGCATGCTGAAATATTTTATTACCCTTTTTTTAATGCTGCCGGGTCACCTTAACATGCAGGCACAAATTTATTCAACCATTATAAAAAACGGGCATGTCATAGACCCTAAAAGCAATATTAATGAAATAATGGATATTGCCATTCAGGATGGTAAAATTGCGGCTATTGCTCAACGTATTGATGTAAACAAGGCTAAACAAGTAATTGATGCGACCGGCAAATACGTCACACCCGGTCTTATAGATATCCATGGTCATGTGTTCGCCGGAACAAAAGCCGACGGTCAGCTAAGTAATGGCTTCTCTTCGCTCCCTGCCGATGGCTTTACCTTCAGGGTAGGTATTACAACTATTGTGGATGCAGGAGATGCAGGGGCCAAATCTTTTCCTGAGTTTAAAGCAAATGTTATTGACAGGTCACAGACAAGGGTACTCGCTTTCCTGAATATTTCGAGTGAAGGGATGATTGGTGATGAGATGTCTGTATACCAGCAGGATACTACCTTTATGGATCCGGAACTGGCAGCCCGCACGGCTAAAACATACAAGGACTATATCGTGGGTATCAAAGTAGCGCACTTTCACCACCCCAATTTTACCGCAGTAGACCGTGCCATCGCCGCGGGCAAATTAGCGAATATCCCTGTAATGATAGATTTTGGAGGAGCAAAACCAAGACTTTCTATCGAAGACCTGTTTATGAAACGCCTTCGGCCCGGCGATATTTTTACGCATACATTTGGGCAACTAATAGAAACAAAAGAAACGATTGTAGATCTTGAAACACAAAAATTAAAGCCATTTGTACAAGCCGCTCGCAAAAGAGGGATCATTTTCGACGTAGGTCATGGCGGTGGTAGCTTTACCTTTTCTCAGGCAATTCCGGCGGCTAAAAGTGGTTTTTATCCGCAAACCATCAGTACCGATCTTCATACCGGAAGTATGAATAATGCCATGAAGGACATGCTGAATGTAATGTCTAAATTTTTAGCATTAGGTATGGATTTGCCCAGTGTTATCAAGGCCAGTACCTGGGCGCCGGCGCAAGCAATCAAACGTGAAGAACTTGGACATCTTTCGGTAGGTGCTAATGCTGATATAGCTTTACTTAATTTGCGTAAGGGCAAATTTGGATTCTATGATGTTGCCAGGTATAAGATGGAAGGTAACCAGCTTTTTGAGTGTGAAATGACCATGAAAGGAGGAAAAGTGGTTTATGACCTTAATGGAATGTCCATTCCAGCAGGAAATAAATAAGCTTCGGGAACCAGTAATTTTCATGGGAAACAATGATCATTATAATTAAATTAAATGATGCCAAAACTCGCAAAAGCCGCCCTTTTAGAAATAATGTTCTTGTTTTTTTCGTCGTTGGTAGTTGCTCAAACGAAGAATGATCCCGAAGTCAGGATTAAAGAATTGGGTATTCAATTGAAAACCCCTGGCCCCCCTTCAGCAAATTTCTTAGGCGCTGTACGTGTTGGCAAGATGGTGTACCTCTCAGGGCAGGGGCCTCTACAGGCTGACGGAAAATTTATGACAGGTAAAGTGGGAAGTGAATTTAACCTTGAACAGGCAAAGGCCGCAGCTCGTTTAACTGGGATCTCTTTACTGGAAGCACTAAAAGCCGAGGTAGGAAACTTGAATAAAGTTAAAAGGATAGTCAAGGTTTTAGGAATGGTCAATGCAGTCCCTTCATTTGACCAGCATTCACAGGTGATCAATGGTTTTTCAGATTTAATGGTAGAAGTTTTCGGCGAGAATGGAAAACATGCACGCTCAGCTATTGGCTTAGGATCTCTTCCCAGAAACATACCAGTTGAAATTGAAATGATTGTTGAAATGAAATAATAATTTTTTGCAGTCATCAAAAATTACTCATTATAGAATAGAAGACATTGAGTATTGATGAGTCGATACACTTATAATTAAAACGAGGTTGCTGTAAGCTGTAGCTTAAATTTTTTTAGTAATATGGATATACAAGTCCTTTTACCTAAAAGTAAAAACCCACGTGAAGAAGTTTAACTTTTCTTACCTGATGCTGGGTTTTTCTTTCATCAGTCTAATGATAGCGATTCTGGTGAGTTTCACGAATTACACCTCAGCCGGACCTTACGTGATTGCTTTTTTTATTTTGCTAGCAATTGGTTTAAAAGAAATCCCCCTTTTAAGTGGGCTTACGTTTACTATAACCATACTGGCGGTAGTTGCAGCGGCTCTATATTATCCACAATATTTTATCGGGTATAATGGATTTGAATTTTCGGTACTTATCACTCCTCTCATCCAGGTGATTATGTTTGGTATGGGTTGCACCATGGGGGTAAAGGATTTCGTTGAATTGGCAAGAGCGCCAAAGTCAGTGTTTGTAGGTGTGTTGTGTCAATATACCATCATGCCTGTTCTTGGTTTTGCACTGGCAAGTTTCAGTAGTTTTTCTCCTGAGATTTCTGCTGGTATTATCCTTCTTGGTTGCGCGCCAACTTCTGTTACAGCAAGTGTTATGTGCTATCTGGCCAGGGCAAATATAGTGCTTGCTATAACCATCACTTCCATCACCACCCTGCTTGCACCATTATTGATTCCATTACTTATGAAGTTGTTCGCAGGTGGATTTATAGAAATAGATGTTTTGAATATGATGTGGGGGATTGTAAAAATGGTATTTGTGCCTATTGGGGCTGGCCTTTTATTCAATAAATTTTTAAGTGGAAAAGCCAAATGGCTGCATGCTTCCATGCCACTCGTTTCTATGGTTGGAGTTGCTTTTATTGTTGCTATTATTATTGCAGCAGGAAGAGACAGCATACTGAATATAGGCCTTCGGTTAATCCTGACAGTGGTTTTGCTCATTGTTTTGGGATATTTCCTTGGCTATTGGACGGCTCGTTTGTTAAAAATGAACGAGCTTGACAGCCGTACAATCGCTATAACTACTGGAATGCAAAATGCAGGACTTGTTTCCGGAATTGCTAAAGTAATGGGTAAAATAGCCACAGTTGGTTTGGCCACAGCTATATGCGGGCCGTTAATGGGCTTTACATCTTCACTGCTGGCGTCTTACTGGAAAAGCAATTCTCCTAAGGACCTTAGTAACACGAACGAGGCAGAAGTTCCAGCTTAAACGCCTGAGGATTTTAGGCTCGCACGGAGAGTAAGGTAATACTTTATCTAAAACTTGAAGAATGTCATTAAAAATAGCTTTACTCGGAATTTATCATGAATCAAACACGTTTGTGCAAACATTTACTTTATTATCTGACTTTCAAAAAGGACACTATTTGAAAGGACATGCAATAAGGAGAGAATATATGGAAGCTCATCATGAGATCGGGGGCATGATAGAAATTTTGGATCA
>JBBJOD010000446.1:0-4637 GCA_037721715.1 Chitinophagaceae bacterium
TCTACAACTACGGTCTGTATCGAATTATGTGGGTGACCGGGATAAAAAAAACTGGAAACTACAAACGGCTATTGAAAATCTCAACGAAAAACTTATAAAAATAATAAAGGAAATTTCGCCTGTATGAAATTGACACTTGGTTTTTCTCCCTGTCCGAATGATACTTTTATTTTCGACGCACTGGTAAATAAAAAAATCCCGACGGGTGGAATTGATTTTGAGGTAGTGCTGGAAGATGTTCAAACGCTCAATGAATGGGCCATTCAAGGAAGGTTAGATACTACGAAAATCAGTTACGGGGTGCTACCTAAAATATTGAACAGGTACATTGCACTGAATGCAGGAGGTGCATTGGGAAAAGGTGTTGGCCCCTTGCTAGTGTCTAAAACAGCCCTTAAAAACGAAGACATCCAGGATAAAATCATTGCCATTCCGGGTATGGACACCACTGCGCACCTGCTGTTTTCGCTTGCCTTTCCTGCCGCTCAGAAAAAACAATTCCTGCGTTTCTCAGAAATAGAGAATGCGGTGCTGCAAGGAAGGGCGGAGGCCGGCGTAATCATACATGAAAATCGCTTTACTTTCCAGGATAGAGGCCTGGTAAAATTGATGGATCTGGGCGAATATTGGGAAAAGGAAACAAAATCTCCCGTTCCACTTGGAGGCATTGTCATTCGCAGAACATTGTCTTCAGAGGTTCAGCAACAGGTAGACGACTCCATCAGCAATAGTGTAAAGTATGCTTTCAATCACTACCCTGTTATAACCGATTATGTTAAGATGCATTCACAGGAAATGAATGAAAGGGTTATGCGACAACACATTGACCTTTATGTAAATGATTTTTCGGTTTCACTGAACACAGACGGTAAAGCGGCAGTTTTCAATCTTTTGAAAGTCTATGAACAAGTTAACCAGGTTCAGCTAACCGAAGATCACCTGTTTGTGTAAGCGGCCGCAAGCGATCGGGCATTCAGCTGTCTATAATCTTACCTCAAACATTTTGATCATCCTGTTACCTGCCCCCACTGGAGCCGGGTGTTTGTATAAAAAAAATTTCAGCGACTCCAGGTTTTACCCCAGCCTCTTCACAGCCCTGCCATATACTTCCAGGCACCTACTTCGCGCAAATTCGTGGTTTACCATAGGAGGCGGGTAAGTGAACTCTTCAAATTCCGGCACCCAGGTTTTTATATACGTGAAATCGGGATCAAATTTCTTTGTTTGAAGAGATGGATTAAATATGCGGAAATAGGGTGCAGCATCACAACCACTTCCACAGGCCCACTGCCAACCCCCATTATTTGACGCCAGGTCGAAGTCGAGTAATTTCTGTGCAAAGTAAGCTTCTCCCCAACGCCAGTCGATCAAAAGGTGCTTGGTAAGAAAAGAAGCAACGACCATGCGTACCCGATTATGCATAAAGCCCGTCTCATTCAGCTCGCGTATGCCTGCATCTACCAATGGATATCCCGTGAGGCCCTGGCACCACGTATTGAACTCAGTTTCAATATTTCTCCATTGTATGTTGTCATAATCCGGCTTAAACGCCTTGCCGGCAGCAATTTTCGGGAAATTCCATAACACCATCTGGTAAAAATCCCTCCAAATCAATTCATTTAGAAAAACGGCACTCTTCTGACGGCTTATGCGGGCTAATTCACGTATACTCAATGTTCCAAAACGCAGGTGTACACCAAGCCGCGAAGTACCAGGCGAACCAGGAAAATTTCTTTTTTCACCGTATTTACTGAGAAGTTCCTCCTCGAGTTCTCTTGATGGAAAAGGTTTATCAACCTCTCTGAAACCTATGGCTTGTAGAGAAAGTAACTGAACCGGCGATTGTTTATAAAAGTTTTCAAAAAAATTTTCAGTAGGATATGCCTTAGTAAAAAAATCGGTCAATATGGCTAACCATTTCCGCGAGTATGGTGTAAACACACTGTAAGGAGTGCCGTCATCTTTCATCACTTCGTCTTTTTCGAAGATCACCTGGTCCTTGTAGGTATGCATAGATGCACCTGTTAGCTTAAGCAAACCGGTTATTTCACCATCCCTGGTTTTGGCATAAGGTTCGTAGTCGTGATTGGTAAATACCTTTTCAACGGTATACTTTTTAAGCAGCCCTTCAAATATTTCCAGTGGAGTTCCATGGTAAACTTCCAGTGAACTGCCCATCGAGATCAACTTACTTTGTATTTCCTGCAAAGCTGCATGAATAAATTCAACCCTCCTGTCTGCTTTGTTCTCCAGGTCATCGAGGATGAGCGTATCAAAAATAAAAACAGGAACTACAGGACGATTTTGCTTAAGTGCATGGTACAATGCTGCATTATCGTGCAGGCGAAGGTCACGCCTGAACCAAAAAATATTAACCGTTTCTAACATATACTCGTGGTTTACTACCGACCGAGGTTAAAACAGGCAAATCCACAAAATGTTGGATTTTTATATAATACTATAGGTAAATGACGCGAATGCGCGAGTTGAGCTAATTGACAAAAAAAAGGGCAGGCCTGCCTGCTACCAGATGAGGTACAATAAGTACACATTTCAATTGATTAGCAACCCGGCCAAAGATGACCAGACGATATGAGCTCATTCACTTTTCTTGAGAATTCCATGCTTTACAGCATACATTACCAACCCAGCCATACTTCGTGCTCCTGTCTTCACTTTTAATTTCTCCCGGATTGCTTCAACAGTCCTGGGACTAATGTCGACAATATCCGCTATTTCCTTTGTGGTCTTTTCCTCGCACATCAATTTTAAGATCCTTAATTCTTTTTCCGAGAGATTTGTTTCTTCGGTAATGGTACTTTCCATTCTCCTGTTACGCAAACCTGAAAGAAGTGCCTTGTTTGTCAGGTCATTAAAAAAGAATTCCTGTTCGTAACAGGTTTTGATTGCTTCGTAGATCGTTTCAGAATCGGAGTTTTTTGTAAGGTAAGAATTAGCGCCTATTTCCATCAGCTTAGAGATCATGATATGATCATTGTACATGGAAAGAATAATAATTTTTACGGAAGGGTAAAGTTTTCGTATTTCAGGAAGGGCAGTTATCCCATCCATGACCGGCATCTGTATATCCAGCAAAATTACATCAGGTTCAATATGTTTGAGCTGACTTAATAATTGCATTCCATTGTCAGCTTCAGCAATTAGGTCAATATCCTTTTTTTGAGACAATGCAGTTCGAACTCCAGTTCTGAAAAGGGCGTGATCGTCTGCAATAGCAACTTTAATAACTTTGAACATCTCAGGGGATTTCATAGAAGAAACTGTTTCAATATTAGGCTAACGGGATATAGATGACAATCATTGTGCTTGATGTTCGGGATTGTTAAATATACTTTAGTAAACTTACGAAAATATAGCCAATACTCTCGTAAGCTTACGAAATTTAGTGTACATGAAAAGCACCGACAGACATCCCGATAATGTAGGCTGTCTTTTATAATTCCCTGCATAGTAGATAATTCAGTATTTTCCGCAAAGTCAAAATCGCGGATATTTGCTCTTGCCTGTACTTAAATGATCGGTAGTTTTATAATGGGTTTAGGCATAAATCATTAAATATTCACAATTCCATCTGAATTTAAAAAACATATCTGCAGATAGAAGTAATATTCCTTATCCTTTTGACAATTTCCGCTGTTTCTTAAAATTGTAAACGGAAGCTGTAACAGCCTAAAGTATATTGAATACCATTTGGTTTTGACCCAGACAATATTCGCCTGTTTATATAACATTTAAAGCGTAGTAGCGTTAGCTGTATTGCTATTTAGGTGAAATAAAATTGCACCTCATAATGGCAATTGTTGCTTCCTTGGTTTACTTAAATACTATTTGTTATTTAAGCAGGTTTTTTAAATTACCGGATTTCTTGTTCATCAGTATTACATTAAGCCCTCATACTGGTATTTACATTTGTAAAGGTTTTTATTACCGTTGAAATGCGTTGGTTCCCCGGTACCACTATATCCAATATTTGGTCTTTCTTTTTAAAATCCAGGTAGCCCTGCACTTCAGACCAGTCTTTATTAGAAATTTGCTTGAAACCCATCGACCAATCTGCAAAGCTTCTTTCCTCAATGCTGCCATCAATCATTTTGATAACACCACGATGTCTCTGGTCCCTGCTGATTTTTTGAAACAGTGTTTTTATAACCCCCTCTTCTCCTTCTAATATTTGCAGGATAGAGCCCTCGTGATACAGCAGTAATCCCGATACATCCAGCTTGCTGTTATTTAATCGGCTGATAGTAAGAATTTCTAAGAGTTCTTCATTTGAAAAAAGGTGGGAAGCCGAGCTCAGGTAAATAAGGTTATGCATAATTACTGTCGTTAAATAATGACATTGTATAACGGTATACAATGATAATATTTCATTTACCGGTTCTTTTAAGGTAAGAATAAGCAATTGCACTTAGCCTTTTATTAACCCTTTACTTGAACCGGATGCGCGTTAGACCCGGAGGTTATTCTCCCCAGGCACTGACTATCAAATTCCTCGGGCCTGCCTGGTTTCGATGTTCACACAGATAAATGCCCTGCCAGGTTCCCAGTACCAATTTACCCTTGTGAATGGGAACCATTACAGAACTTCCAATCAAAACAGCTTTTATATGTGCCGG